>DATEOL010000100.1:0-7152 GCA_035274025.1 Gemmatimonadales bacterium
GCCACGCGAACCACTTATGCGGATGGCTTTTTCACGGGCGCACCCCCACCCACCTCCCTCTCGGCACGAACCAATTCCCTCTTACAGGCCATCAGGCTTTCGAGATCGCCAGCTCGCCATCCTTCGCGTCGACGCGGATGGTATCGCCCTCCGCGTACTCACCCTCCAGCAGCTCCATGGCAATGTGGTTCTGCAGCTTGCCCTGGATGACGCGCTTGAGGGGCCGAGCGCCGTAGATCGGATCGTATCCCAGGTCAGCAATGAGGTCTTCCGCGGCCTGGGTCATCTCGAGCCCGATCTTCTTCTCGCCCAGCAGCCGGCGCAGGTGCGCGACCTGCAAGTCGACGATGTGCGAGAGGTCTTCGCGCGAGAGCGGCTTGAACACCACGACGTCGTCGACGCGATTCAGGAACTCCGGCCGGAAGTGATTCCGCAGCTCGCCACGCACCCGCTCCGCAACAAGGTTCCACTCCACCAGTCCGTCGTTCCGCCGATCCGCCGATCCCGCCCATTCCAGGATGTGTGACGACCCGATGTTGGATGTCATGATGATCACGACGTTCCGGAAGTCGACCGTCCTGCCCTGGCTGTCGGTGAGGCGTCCTTCATCGAGGATCTGCAGCAGCACGTTGAACACGTCGGGGTGCGCCTTCTCGATCTCGTCGAAGAGCACCACGGAGTACGGCCGGCGGCGGACCGCCTCGGTGAGCTGGCCGCCTTCCTCGTAGCCCACGTAGCCGGGGGGCGCGCCGATCATGCGAGCGACCGCATGCTTCTCCATGTATTCCGACATGTCGAGCCGCACCATCGCGCGCTCGTCATCGAAGAGGAATTCGGCAAGGGCGCGCGCGGTCTCCGTCTTGCCGACCCCCGTCGGGCCCAGGAAGATGAACGATCCGGTCGGCCGGTTGGGATCCTGCAAGCCGGCGCGACTCCGCCGCACCGCGTTCGAGACGGCAGTCAGCGCCTCGTCCTGGCCGATCACGCGACGATGCAGCTCCGCTTCCAGCCGAGTCAGTCGCTCGCGATCCCCTTCGAGCATCTTGGTGACCGGAATGCCGGTCCACTTCGCCACGATCTGCGCGATGTCTTCCGCGTCCACTTCCTCCCGCAGGTAGCGGGCGTTCTTCTGCACCTCGGCGAGGCGGACCTCGTCGACGCCGATCTCGCGCTCCAGCTGGGGAATCCGGCCATATCGGAGCTCCGCCGCGCGCTGGAGGTCGCCCCGTCGGGTGGCCTGGTCGATTTCACCCCGCAAGGTCTCGAGCTCGGCTTTCCGGCCCTGGATCCCGTGGATGGCTTCCTTCTCGGCCTGCCACTGCGCCTTCATGCCCGCCGATTGCTCCTTGAGCCCGGCGATTTCCTGCTCCACGCTCGTGAGCCGCTCCTTCGCGGCCTTGTCCTTCTCCTTGAGCAGGGCCTGGCGCTGGATCTCGAGCTGCACGATGCGGCGCTCGACTTCGTCGATTTCCTGGGGCAGCGAATCGATCTCGATGCGGAGCCGGCTCGCCGCTTCATCGACCAGGTCGATGGCCTTGTCCGGCAGGAAGCGGTCCCCGATGTAGCGATCGGAGAGCGTGGCGGCGGCGATCAACGCGTTGTCGGTGATCCGGACGCCGTGGTGGACTTCGTACTTCTCCTTGAGTCCCCGGAGGATCGCGATCGTGTCTTCGACGCTGGGCGGAAGGACCATCACCGGCTGGAAACGGCGCTCCAGCGCGGGATCCTTCTCCACGTGCTTCCGGTACTCGTCGAGGGTCGTCGCGCCGACGACGTGAAGCTCGCCACGAGCGAGCGCGGGCTTGAGGAGGTTGCTCGCGTCCACCGCGCCTTCGGCGGCGCCGGCGCCCACCAGCGTGTGCATCTCGTCGATGAAGACGATGTACCGACCCTCGGCCTCGACCAGCTCCTTGATGACCGACTTGAGGCGCTCCTCGAATTCGCCGCGGTACTTGGCGCCGGCCAGGAGCTGCCCGATGTCGAGCGTCACCAGCTCGCGGTTGCGCAGGGACTCGGGGACATCGCCATTCACGATCCGCTGAGCCAGACCCTCGGCGATCGCCGTCTTCCCGACGCCCGGCTCGCCGATGAGGACCGGGTTGTTCTTGGTCCGGCGCGACAGCACCTGCATCACGCGGCGGACTTCCTCATCGCGACCGATCACGGGGTCGAGTTTTCCCTGCCGAGCCTGGTCGGTGAGGTTCCGGGTGAAGCGCTCGAGGGCCTGGTACTTGGACTCCGGCTCGACGTCGGTGACCTTGTGGGCGCCCCGAACGTCCTTGAGGGCAGCCCGCAGGTCGGCCACCGAGACTTCCTCGGCGGACAGCAGGGCACGCGCCGTGGTCCCCTTCTCCTCGACGAGGGCGATCAGGAGATGCTCGGTCGACACGTAGGCGTCGTCGAGCGACTTCGCTTCCTTCTCCGCCAGCGTGAAAACCCTATTCAGCTCCCTGGACAGGGTCGGCTCGAACTCCCCGCTCTGCTGGGGGAACTTCGCGATCTCCCGGTCCACCGACTCCCGAAGAGCGGTGACGTTCACTCCCGATTTCTGAAGGAGGGGCTGGACGACGCCCTCATCCTGGGACAGGAGCGCGGCGAAAAGGTGGGCATCGTTGGCCACAGGATTCCCCCGCTCGCGAGCAATGGCTCCAGCGTCGCGGAAGGCCTCCTGGGCTTTGATGGTCAATCGTTCTGGTCGGATCATTGGCTATCTGGCGATCTCGTGATCTGGTGATCTAGCGATCGGGCGTAGAACTGCCCTTCTCTTTAATTACTTTAGCAAAACCTCATAACACCATTTAGAACATCAACTTGCGCTTTGGCAACTCGCGTACCGCAAAATGGCGCCAATTTGGCATACCAGCGTGAGGGGGTATCCAGAACGCTTCTCACATGGTCGGGAGTCGGCCAGGTGCGGTCGCCAAATCGCTAGACCGCTCGATCGCCAGATGGCCTGAGCCGCCGCTTCCCTTCCCGGTCCCGCCACGTGATCCCTTTCCTGTCCGCCCATTCCAGGAGGGGGATCACGTGTTTTCGCGAGAGTCCGATCCGGTCCCGTACCGCGCCGGGCTGTATCTCCACGTTGTCCTTCCCTGCGTCGCGGATGGCTTCTGCGGCCTGAGCCAGGGCCGGCGTACCGAGGTAGCGATCCATTTCGACCGCCTCGACCAACCCCCGGTCCAAGGCGACACGCAGGGCGCCCCGAAGGTCCCGAACCCGAACGGCGCCAGCCAGCTGGGATACGGTGGTCCCCTCCAGCCCCGCGGCTTCGACCTGCCTTACGACTGAAGCCAGCTCCTCGTCCCCGCCTCCGGAAGACGGACGGTGTGACGCGAGCGCGGCGAGCCCGTCCGCCAGTCTGACCAGGCCGTCCTCTTCCAGTCTCCCGAGCCATTCGTCCGCCAGCCACGCGCGAGCACGGAGGCTCGCCCGCAATGTCTCGAGCGATATTCCCTGCGCCGCGGGCTCCTGACGGTGAAAAGCCTCGAGCCGACCGAGCAACCCGGCGCGGAGTTCCTCGAATTCCGGTCGGTGGAGGAGACGATCCCCGACCTGGACGGCGTCAGGGACTGCCTGTACGCGGAGGTCTTCCCCGAGGACTCGAGGGAGCGCCGAGGCAGGGATCCCCTGCTCCCTGCGTCTGAGCAGGCCGGCGAGCCGGACCCGGGGATCGGTCGAAAGGATTTCAGCGGGCCACGCAGCCTTCCGCGGCGGATCGGGATCGGCGATCCAACCGCCACCGATGGTAGTGACCGGCGAATAGCTCCTGAGGACCAGCCGGTCGCCACCCCTGACAATCAGAGGACTCTCCAGCACGAGGCGTGCGGGACCGGATCCGCCGGGAGAGATCGGTTCCCTCGGATAGACCCGCGCCATCACCTCGGCCGTCCCGTGATGCACCCTCACCCTGTTCCGCGACACCAGAGGGCGCGGGGCATCGGACAATTGGGAGACGACGCAATCGATCACCCGCACCGGAGACCACTGGTCTGTCGCACGGACCAGGGTCTGACCCCGCCCGATGCTGCCCAGCTCGACACCCGCGAGTCCAATCGCCGTCCTCGACCCCGGCACGGCCGGCCCCACCGACCTTCCGTGCGATTCGACCGAGCGAACACGCCCGTCCAGGGCGCCCGGCTCGATACGCACGGCATCGCCGACGGCCACCGTCCCGCTCCAGAGCGTGCCGGTGACGACGGTGCCGACACCGGCCAGCGCGAAGGCGCGATCGATGGGAAGGCGAAGTGGACCGTCGGTCGGCCGGACGACCTGACCCTCGAAGGGTCGCAGTCGCTCCTTGAGCTCGTCGATGCCCGCGCCGGTCAGCGCCGAAACCCGGGCTACTCTCTCGAAGGCCACCGGTGAAGCCGCGAGGCGTTCCGCCAGCTCCATCTCGACGAGGTCGATCCAGTCAGGATCCGCGATGTCAGTCTTGGTGAGGACGGGAATCCCGCGCGGTATGCGCAGCTGTTCGACGACGGCGAGATGCTCGAGGGTCTGTGGCCTGATCCCCTCGACGGCGTCCACCACCAGCAGGACCAGATCGATACCACTCGCGCCGGCCACCATGGTGCGGACGAAGTCCTCGTGTCCCGGCACGTCCACGATACCGGCGGCGACCACGCCATCGATCTCCAGCGGAGCGAAGTTGAGGTCGATCGTGATGCCGCGCCGCCGCTCTTCCGCGAGGCGGTCCATCGCGCGGCCGGTGAGCGCGGTGACCAGCGTGGATTTGCCGTGATCGATGTGTCCCGCGGTTCCGATGATCACGCCATCACCCAGGGCTCGCGGAGCCAGAACTCGAGCGCGGGAAGGTCGGCCCCCTCGGCCACCTGGTGTTGGACGAATCGCGCGAGGAGGCGCCGGTGCGCGGTGGCGTGCCGCTCATCGAGGGCGGGCAGCGGAGCGTCAGGATCGAGCAGGGCGACCAGGTCCTCATAATCCGATCGCTCCAGCCACGCCGCGGCACGCGAATGGGCGCACTGGTCGCAGAGTGCGCCTCCGTCGCTCGCGCTGAAGGCGAATCGCGCGCCGTGCGTCACCACGGTGCCATCCAGCACGCAGGCTTCGACCGCCGGAGAGAATCCGAGGATGCCGAGGACCAGCCAGAGGGCACGAATCCCCTCGGCTTCCACGTCCTCGTCACGGGCCTCTTCGAGCAGCGACAGGCCCTGCGACAATCCCGCGAAAATCATCGGGTCGGGCTCGGTCGAGCCGAAACGCTGCACCACCTCAGCCAGCGCGATCGCGCCCGCGTAGCGTGGAAGTGCCTCGCCCAGCCGGATGGGCAACCGCGCGAGATCGAACGCGGTGAGCAGGTTGAGCTCGCCATGACGCGGCGGGATCCAATGCGCGAGGCCGTTGCTCAGGACCTGGAGCGCGCCGCCGAAACGACTCTTCGGACGCGACGCGCCCTTGGCAATGGCACTGATGACCCCGTGATCGCGGGTGGCAAGACGGACGATCTTCGACGTCTCGCCATATCGGATGGCGGAGAGCACGATCGCGTCCGACTGGATGACGGCCACGGGATCAGTTCAGCGCTTCGAGCAGGGTCTCGACTGGGATGAGGGTCGTCGTGGCCCCGCCGGAGCAGTTCCCGAGCGGAATCGGCTGTTCCTCGGTGAGGTCGGGCCGGAAGACCCTGGCTCGTCCGGTCGTGGCAACGGCGCAGACCCCGGCTTCGATTCCGTAGATCTGCCCATGCGAGTCGATCGCGACGCCGGTATTTGCCGTCAGGGGGAGCCCCGCCCCTGCCCCTCGGACGACGGTGCGCGTGCGGGTGTTGAACTCCATGAGCCCTTCCGTGCGGGACGCGACCATCACGCGCTCACCCAGGTCGGTCGCGATCGCGCCGGGAGAAACTCCGAAGCCGCCGAAGTTGCCCACTTCACTCCGGTTGAGCGGATCGACGATCGAGAGCCGGCCATCGGGTGACTCGGGTCCGCCCAGCTGCATGACGTACACCCGCCCATCCGCGCCAACCGCCCCGTAACTGGCGTGCCCGGGACCCGGCAGGGCAATCGAATCCGGGGCCGACGGCGCATTGGTGATGGGGTCGATGACGGTGAGCCAGCTTTCGCCGGCGGGGCAGCGGAGATCCGGTGCCGGGCAGTCAGTCAGGTTGGCGTTCACCACGAAGAGCTTGCCGCGCGCCACCACGACGTCCGCGGGATTGCTCCCGACCGGGATCCCCAGCGTGTCACCGGTCTCGAGGTTCACCTTGAGCAGGAGGTTCCGGTTCGAGAGCGCGACATACGCGACGGAGTCGTTGAGGACCGCCCCGCCCAGTGCCCCCGCGCCCTGCCCCACCGAAATGGCATGCGCGACGACCCGGCGGAGGAGGTCCACGACGATGACGGTGTCACCGTTCGCGACCGCGACCGCCGCGTACTTGCGTCCGGCAAAGGGACGCGCGTCTTCACGCACATCGTAGCCGAGCTGGATCAGGAATCGGGGGCCATTCTCGCGCAACGACACGTACGACAGCGTCTGCGTCCCCGAATTGGCCACGAGAAGCAACTCTTCGGGAGGCGGAAGAGGCGCAGTCGTCTCGGCGCACCCGGCCGCGACAAGCAGGATCAGGAAGGTCCAACGCACGATTGAAAAATAAGCGATCTGGCGGTCTAGCGGTCCGGGGATCGGAGGGGAATCAATTGCGGGGCACCGTTCCAGTCCTGAACCTCGACGGGCCAGCCGAACACCTGACTCAGCGTTTCCGGCTGCATGACCGTGGCCGGCGTTCCGGACGCAATGAGCCGTCCCCGGTCCAGGAGTGCCATGCGGTGGGCGTACCGCGCGGCCAGGTTCAGGTGATGGGTGATGAGGAGGCAGGCGAGCCCATCCTTCACGAGGTTCGCCACCAGCTCCATCACCTCCATCTCGTGCCGGATGTCGAGGGCTGTCGCCGGCTCGTCGAGCACCAGCGCTCGAGGCTGCTGGGCCAGCGCCCGAGCCACGCGGACGCGCTGCCCTTCCCCGCCTGAGAGCGTCTCCACCAGGCGATCGCGAAGCTCCCACCCGTCGCACCGCTCGAGTGCGCGCCGGACTTCCGCCCGGTCCTGGGCGGTGATCGGCGCCAGCGCTCCAAGCCGGGGATACCGTCCGAGCATCACGGTCTCCTCGACGGTGAGCGGAACCCACATCTCCTCT
>DATEOL010000101.1:0-5413 GCA_035274025.1 Gemmatimonadales bacterium
CCCGAGACGGACCAGGGCCGCGAACTCATTGGCAGTGCACTCGCAAGTGCGAGTCGAAGGATGCTGAGGGGAGTCGCGGGTTGGTTCCGAGTCCTTGACGGGGGAATCACAGCTTACGCAGATACACGCCGATGACTCCGCCCGAAGGAGACATCGCTGTCCGGAAAAGATCTCGCTAGTTGTTTTGTAAAAAACAAAAGCACAGGTTCGCTTGAACAGAGATGACCACGAATGGGTCGTGAGTCATCGGCGTCCAGCTGTGTAATCGGTGACAACTCGGTCAGGGACTCCGAGCCAACGCGGAGTGCACCAGTTTCACCCCCGCAGCAGACTCGCCCGGATTCGAGCCGCTTTCTCCCCTGCGTTGGGCAGGAACCCGAAGTGCCGCTCCACCCTGGTCATCAGGCGCAGCTTGCCCTGCAGATTGAGCTGCTGACCGGCGCGCTCGACGATGATCGGGATCACCATTCCGGACTGCTCGCGGGCATACCGCCGCCGGTAGTCGAGCCCGAACTGCGGCCCGCTCACGTCGATATCACCCACCTTGATGAGTTTGTCGCCCGGCATGAGTCCCGCCTCGTCGCCCATGCCGCCGGTCCCCACCTGCTCCACGATGGCTCCGGGACCATCGCCCGTCGTGGTGATTCCCATGCGTGGCTCGCGGATCGAATCGATCGCCAGCGTGAATCCCGCGAGCGGCAGCACCTCGGCCCAGGGGAATTCCTCCCGCCCGTCGATGTAGCGCTTCGCAAAGTCATCGAATTTCCTCCCGCCCGCGGCCGTGGAGACGGCGCCCCACCAGTCCTCCGCGGTAAAGCCGCGGTTCGCCTTCCAGGCCTTCTGGTAGAGGCCGCTGAAGACGTCATCGAGTGACTTGGTGTTGTTGCTCGCGTCGCGGATCAGGATGTCGAGCAGGAATCCCGCGAGCGCGCCCTTGGGGTAGTAGACCGTGGAGCTGCCGTCGTCGGGACTGATCCAGGTCGAGAGCGACGCGTCTTCCAGGGCGACCGGCGGCGAGTCGTAGGTCTCCTCGACCTTCTGCTGAGTCAGCGCGACGAACCCCGACGAGTCGACGACCTGCCCTCGCACCAGGGCCAGGTCGGCGTAGTAGTCGGTGATGCCCTCGCTCACCCAGAGCCACACCGTCTCCTGCGGCACGTCGTAGCGATAGGGGAACATGTCGGCGGGTCGGAGCCGCTTCACGTTCCAGGCGTGGAAGATCTCGTGCGCGGTGATCGAAGCGAGGATCACCGAGCCCATGAACTCGGGGTTGTAGATGCCCACGTGTGAGTTGGTGTGCTCCAGCGCGCTGCCGCCGCCGAAGGTGGAGTCGAAGAGGAGGAAGATCGTGTAGGCGTCCCAGGGCTGCTCGCCGAAGACCTTGGCCATCGGCGGCACCGAGCCGGCGACCTCATCATGGAACTGCTTCCGCACCGCGCCCTGGAAGATCCCCGCCGGCCACGACGCGACCCGAAACCACTTGCCGCCGGCCTGCGCGCTGTCGACGTCGAGGTTGCCGATGAAAAACGGCTTGTCGACCAGATCGTGATAGTTGCCTTCACCAAACGATCCCTTCGCCGTCTCCTTCATTCCCGTGACGGCACGCCATCCGGTCGCGGTCTTAACCGTGACGGTCGCCGGGAAGTTGAAGCCCTGTCCCTCCGGGTAGAGGAACACGTTGGTCCCGTTCACCATCAGGAAGTCGTTGCGGGCCCAGGCGCGCGCGTTGTCGAGATCGTCGGCGTGGTAGCTGAAACGCACGGTGACTTCACCGGGCCGGGTTGGCCGGATCCGCCAGGTGTCGTAGTCGCGCTTGTCCCAGGCGAGGTCGGTGCTCCCCTGCGTCGCGGAGAAGGAGCGGACGTGCTTGGCGAAATTGGCGACCTCGTAGGCTCCCGGAGTCCACGACGGAAGCGAGAGCAGCACCGGTCCCGCGGCCGCCACCCGGAAGGTCGTGGTCACGTCGAGCTGTCGCTGCCTGGCGGTCGAGGAGTCGTAGCGCAGCTCATATCGAATATCGGTAACCGACTGGGCCGAGACGGACTCGACCGCTGCCAGCATCACGAGTATTGGAGCGTATCTCATGACCTTGAAGATACTGGCAGAACTGGCCCTGAAGCCCTAAAAGGCCTAAAGGCCCTGGGCCCTTAGGGCTTCTTGACGATGCCTTGAGGGCGGAATGGGAGCTTCCCGACGTCCCGAACCCTTCGAGGAAATGCAATGAGGAAGTGGCATGCGCTGGTCCTGCTCTCCGCCTTCGCGGCGGCCTGCTCCGACGACGACCCGGCCGGTCCCACCCCCGCCCCGATGACCTTGAGCGAGACCAACGGTCGCATCGTGGCCATGAGCCGGAACATGTACATCGGAGCGGACGTCGACCGCGTCATCGCCGCGCTCTCCGGCCTGAGCGGCGAGGACCCTCAAGTCGCGCTCACCGCGGTGCTCCAGGAATTCATCGCGACCGACCTGCCGACGCGCCTCAGCGCGCTGGCCAGCGAGATCGCGCGAGAACAGCCGCACGTGGTCGGGCTTCAGGAAGTCGCGACGCTGGGCATCAACCTCCCCGCCGAATTCGGCTTCCCGCCGATCCAGGCCGATTTCCTCGCAGGACTGCTCCAGGCGCTCGCCCTGCGCGGGCTCTCGTATCACACGGTGAGCAACCTCAACTTCACCTTCAGCCTCCTGGGTGGCGCGATCGCGCTCGAGGATCGCGATGTGCTGTTGGTGAGCGACGCGCTGCCGCTCATCGACCCGGCCCACGGCACCTACTCCTGTCCTCCGCTGTGCATCCCGGTCAACAACCTGGGCACGCTCTCGCGCGGCTGGGTTCGCGCCACCACGCGGATCGGGAGTCGCACGGTCACCTTCGTGAGCACCCATCCGGAATCGGGCGACATCCCCCAGATCGCGATGCTTCGCGCTGGCCAGATGCAGGAGCTTGCCGGTACGCTGGCGAACATGAGCGGTCCGGTCGTCCTCCTCGGGGACTTGAACGACACGCCGGGCAGCGCCGCGCTGCAGGTGCTTGCAAGTGCGGGGTTTCTCGACACCTGGCCGGTGGCCGGGACCGGTGACGGTAACA
Source organism: Gemmatimonadales bacterium (assembly GCA_035274025.1). Classification (GTDB taxonomy): domain Bacteria; phylum Gemmatimonadota; class Gemmatimonadetes; order Gemmatimonadales; family GWC2-71-9; genus SZUA-320. The sequence continues at coordinate 3,083 of DATEOL010000101.1, forward strand.
CCTGCTGCCACGCGACCAGCCTCCAGGGCGGTGCGTTCACCAAGCGGATCGACTATGCCCTCGTGCGTGGCTTCCTGACCGGGAACGGTGCGGTGATTCCTGGCGCGAAGGCGACGGTGATCGGCGAATCCGCGGCGGAGCGCGTCAATTCGGCGTTCGGTGCCATCTGGCCCTCCGATCACGGTGGCGTTGTGCTCTCCCTACCGATGGCCCGTTAGGCCTAAAGGCCTGATGCCCTAAAGGCCTAGAACCCGAGGCCTTTAGGGCTTTAGGGCCTTAGGGCTTATTTTTTCGCGATGCCCGCTCTCTCGCAGAAAGGCCGGACCTTCTGGCCCATCTTCTTCACCTGGCTCACCCTCGACCTCATCACGAAGCACTTCGCGATGAAGAATCTCTGGCCCCCGGGCCAGCCGCATGAAGTGCTGGGCGACTATCTCCGGTTCACCCTCGCCTTCAACCGCGGCGCGGCGATGGGCATGTCGCTGGGTGACTTCTCGCGCCCCGCGTTCACGGTGATCGGGCTGGTGCTGCTGAGCGGGTTGGGCTGGCTCTACCACAAGACCCGCGATGACCAGCGGCTCCAGGCCGCGATCATCGCGTTCATCATGGCGGGCGCGGTGGGCAACCTGGTCGATCGACTGCGCCACGAGCGCGGGGTCACCGACTTCATCGATGCGGGAATCGGGACGTGGAGGTTCTGGACCTTCAATGTCGCCGATATGGGGATCACGTGCGGCGCGATCGCGCTTGCGTTGATTCTTGGGAAAGATGAGAAAAGCCCTAAAGCCCTAAAGGCCTAAGGCCATTAGGGCCGCTGGGCCTTAGGCCTCGTTTCCAACCTCAATAACTCGGTCTTGCGCTCCACCCCCCAGCGATAGCCGCCGATCGCTCCATCTTCCCTCACGATTCGGTGACAGGGCACGATAATCGCCACCGGATTCTTCGCCACCGCGCTCGCCACCGCGCGCACCGCGCTTGGCCGGCCGATCTGCTTCGCCAGCGCGGAATAGGAGATCGTCGTTCCCGGGGGAATCCTCCGTAGTGCGTCCCACACCTGGCGCTGGAACGCCGTCGCGCGCACATCGAAGGCCAGCTCCTCATGCGGCTCGCGCCCGGCGATCCGGCTGAGCACGTCCTTCACGTACTTCGCGAGCGCAGCGTCATCCCTTACGCGGAGCGCCCGGGGAAATTCTCCTGAGAGCGCGCTCTCGACCGCGCGCTCCGAATCGCCCAGGGTCACGAAGCAGAGCCCGCGCGGCGACGCAGCCACCAGTACGGTCCCAAGCGCCGAGTCGGCGACCGCATACGAGATGCGCTCGCCCGCGCCACCCTTGGCGAGGGTGGCCGGCGTCATGCCGAGGCCCGCTGAGCGCTTCTCGTAGATGCGGCTCGGACTGCCATAGCCCGCATCGTAGAGCGCGCGGCTTACCGTCTCGCCCGACTTGAGCGACGAACGCAGCCTGGCCGAGCGGAGATGTTCCGCATACGCGCGGGGCGAGACCCCCGTCACGCGAGTGAACACCCGCTGGAGATGCGGCGCGCTCACGCCCAGACCGCGCGCCAATGCGGATAATGTCATGCGACTCCCCCTGGAAGATTCGAGCAGGCGGCAGGTGCGTTCGGCGAGGAGCACGTGCGGATCCCGCGCGATTGCTTCGCGTGGTTTGCAGCGGCGGCAGGCGCGAAAGCCCTCTTGCTCCGCGGCAGCGGGCAAGGGAAAGAACCGGACCTGGTCCCGCCGCGGCCGACGCGAGGGACAGCCCGTCCGGCAGTAGATACCCGTCGACCGCACTGCGTAGACGAAGACGCCGTCGAGCTTCCGGTCGCGCTCCAGCACCGCCTGCCAGCGCTGGTCGTCGGAGAGAGAGCGGAAGTCCACCATGGCCACAAAGTACGACAGCCCCGTTTCCGGGGCTATCCGAACAAGCTCTCCAAACTCGGGTCGGGCGCGGCCCGGTCCCTACTTGTTCTTCCCGGACTTCGCGAGTGACCGATAGTACTCCTCCACCAGCTCGCGGAACCTGGGTGGCACCTGGTCACCGGCACCGGCGAGCGGCTTCGCCGCATCGCCCTCGACCCGCCGGCGCAGCGCGAACTCGAAGGCCTTGAGCCGCTCCAGCACATCCTCCTGCAGCCGGGTCAGGCCCGACGCGTCAGCGAGCACCTTGCTCGACTCCAGCCGCTTGATCTCGGCGATGACGCGATCAAGCTCGGCTGGATCCAGCTGCATCCGTTCCAGCTCGCCACGCAGCGCCTCGGCATCGGCGCGACGCTCACGCAGCTCCCGCTGCCATTGGCGTGGGTCCCCACCGGGCGCGACGTAACCAGGTC
>DATEOL010000102.1:0-8720 GCA_035274025.1 Gemmatimonadales bacterium
AACGATGCCCGACTATCGCAGCCTCAAGGTTTGGGAGAAAGCTCACTGGCTCGTACTCCGGGTCTATTCCACCTCATCGCGGTTTCCCTCCCATGAACGGTTTGGCCCTGACCGCGCAGATCCGGCGCGCGGCTATCTCGGTGCCCTCAAACATCGCAGAGGGCTCGGGGCGAAGGGGAGATGGAGACTTCAGGCGCTTCCTCACCATTGCCCTCGGCTCTGCACATGAACTGGAGTATCAAATGCTTCTCGCCAAGGACCTCGGGTACGTGAAGGATTCCGAATACGACGAATCACGCAGCCAGATCGTCGAGGTCGGTAGAATGCTGAGCGCCTTCATCGCGCGCCTCGGTCAATCCCCCAAGCAAGCGGGCCGCTTGAGGGCGGCCCGCCAGCATCCCGCGTTCTCAGCAACCAGCGAGGAGCCAGTTGCTAGTAGCTAGTAGCTAGTAGCTAGCAGCTAGTAGCTAGTAGCTAGCAGCTAGTAGCTAGCAGCCAGCCGCTAGAGGCTCGCCAGCCAGGGCGCCAGCACCAGGGCCACGACCGACATCAGCTTGATCAGGATATTCATCGCCGGTCCGCTGGTGTCCTTGAACGGGTCGCCGACCGTGTCACCGACCACCGCGGCCTTGTGCGCGTCGGAGCCCTTGCCACCGAGGATGCCGCCTTCGATCGCCTTCTTGGCATTGTCCCACGCGCCACCCGCGTTGGCCATGAAGAGCGCCATCATCACGCCCGTCACCGTGGCACCCGCGAGGAGACCGCCCAGCGCGCGGATTCCAAGCAGGCTGCCGACCACAACGGGAAGCAGCACCGCCGCGACGCCGGGCACGATCATCTCGCGGAGCGCGGCACGGGTCGAGATATCCACGCATCTCGCGCTGTCCGGCTTCACGCCCTCCCGTCCCTCCAGGAGGCCGGGGATCTCACGGAACTGCCGCCGAACTTCCTCCACCATCCCCTGCGCGGCCCGGCCCACGGCCGTCATGGTCCACGAGGCAACGAAGAACGGCATCGCCCCCCCCAGGAAGAGTCCGATCACCACCATCGGATCGATGATGTTGAGTCCTTCGGTGGTGAGGCCGACCGCTGAGGCGTAGGCGGAGAAGAGCGCCAGTGCCGTCAAGGCGGCGGAGCCGATCGCGAAGCCTTTGCCGATCGCCGCCGTCGTATTGCCCAGGGCGTCGAGGCCGTCGGTGATGGTTCGCACTTCCTTGCCGAGATGGCTCATCTCGGCGATGCCACCGGCGTTGTCCGCGATGGGACCGTACGCATCGACCGTCATGATCACGCCGACGGTGGCCAGCATCCCGACCGCCGCGATCGAGATGCCGTAGAGTCCTGCCGCCTCATAGCTGACCCAGGTGGCACCGCAGATGAGCAGCACCGGGATGATCGTCGACTCCATGCCGATGGCGAGACCGGCGATGATGTTCGTCGCCGGCCCGGTCTTCGACGCTTCAGCGATCCGTGCCACCGGCTTGGCCGCGGTGTAGTACTCCGTCACCAGGCCGATCAGGACGCCCGAGACCGTGCCCGCAAGGACCGCCCAGAATGGGCCCATCGCGGGATAGGACCCGCCGGCCGGGTCGGTCATGCCGAGGGGGAGTCTGGCGGTGAGAATCCAGGCGAAGACCAGGAAGAGCCCAGCGGCCAGGAAGGTGACCTGACGCAACGCCGTCGCGGGATTGCCCTTCGCGAGGATGCGGAAGATCGCGATACCGATAAGCGAGGCTACCAGCCCCGCGCCGATGTAGCTCAGCGGCAGCAGCATCGCCGTCATCCGGTTGGCGTCACTGATCAGGGTCGAAGTCGCGGCGAGGGCGATCGTGGCGATCACCGCGCCGACGTAACTCTCGAAGATGTCCGCACCGAGGCCTGCCACGTCGCCCACGTTGTCGCCCACGTTGTCGGCGATGGTGGCCGGGTTGCGGGGATCGTCCTCCGGTATGCCCGCTTCGACCTTGCCGACCAGGTCCGCGCCCACATCGGCGGCCTTGGTGTAGATGCCGCCACCCACGCGGGCGAAGAGGGCGATCGACGACGCGCCCATCGCGAAGCCGGAGATGATCTGGGAGAAGAGCTTGGCGTCGCTCAATGCTTCGCTCTTGCCGAGGAACATGAAGACGATCGCGATCCCGGCGAGTCCGAGCGACGCGACGGCGAGCCCCATCACCGAGCCGCCCGAGAAGGCCATCCGGAGTGCCTGGGCCTGGCCCACCGAGCGCGCGCCTTCCGTGGTCCGGACGTTGGCCGCGGTGGCGCCCTGCATTCCGATCCAGCCGCTCGCGATGGAGCAGAGCCCACCGAAGGCGTAGGCCACCCCGGTCTTGAAGCCGATCGCCCAGGACAGGAGTGCCGCGACGATGACCAGGAAGGGGAGGACGACGGTGTATTCGCGGCGCAGGAAGGCCATCGCCCCGAGGTGGATCTCTCCGGCCAGCGACTGCATGGCGGCCGTGCCCGCCGGTTGACGCCGGAGCGTCGTGAACGTGAAGAAGACCGCGACGAGGCCGACGATACTGATCGCGAGGGAATACAGGGCGAGGGATTCGGGCATGAAGCGCTCGAAGTGAGGGTCAGGACTCGGTTGTACGACGGTTGAAACGGTTCATCGCGGTTTCGACGCCGTCGGTGATCCAGGTTTCCACGGCGTCCGACATCGGGTCCAGCAGCGAGACGATCGCCGCGTGGTCCCCGCCATCCGGAACGTCCAGCACGAACTCGGCGAGATCCACGCCCGGTGGAAGGGGCCCGACTCCGATACGGAGCCTGGCGTACTCCCGGGTCCCGAGCGCTGCCTCGAGGTCCTTGAGGCCGTTGTGTCCTCCCGCCGAACCGGCGGCGCGGATCCGGAAGGCGCCAGCCGGGAGGGCCGCCTCATCGACCACCACCAGGAGGTCGCTGCCCGGCTCGACCGGAGCTGATGCACGAAGCGGGGCAAGAGCAGCCCCGCTTCGATTCATGTAGGTGAGTGGCTTGACCAGGCGAACCGCGCGGCGACGGAACGTGCCTTCGGTGATGCGGTACAGCCGATCACGACGCCACGCCGGAAACTCCCACCGCGCCGCCAGGTGATCGACCAGCCACCACCCGGCATTGTGGCGGGTCTCGGCGTACTCGGAACCAGGATTGCCGAGACCCAGGATGGTGCGCAGAGGTTACTCCTCGGCCTCGCCCTCTTCCTCGGCCTTGGGCTTCCGGATGAGCTCGGGCTCGGCGATTTCGGCCACAGCCGCGGGCGTTTCGGACGATTCGGTCCGGGGCGGCACGACGGTGCAGATGGGCTGCCCCGGATCGTTGAGGATCTCCGCGTTCGCCACCGTGATGTCACGGACGAACACGCCGTGACCGATGGTGAGCGCGGTGACATCGACCTCAACGTGGTTGGGCAGGTCCTTGGGGAAGACCCGGATCTCGATCCTGTGGAGCAGGTGGTCGAGCACGCCGCCGCTATTGCGGACCCCGTCCGGGATACCCACGAGGTGCACCGGCACTTCGACGGTGATCTTCTCGTCGGCGCTGATCTCGTAGAGGTCGAGATGGATGATGTCGACCGGCCGGACCGGATTCCGCTGCACTTCGCGGATCAGGACCTTCACCGGTTCGCGGCCGGTGATGGTCACGTCGACGAGGGTGGCCGCCGAGCCGATCGCCTGGAGCAGGCGGGTGGCCGCGGTCGCGTCGACGTCGAGCGCCTGGGGCTCGCGATGATGCCCGTAGATGACGGCGGGAATGCGGCCGCGACGACGAAGCTCGCGCGCCGCGCCCTTGCCGGTGACGCTGCGGGGTTCTGCCGAAAGAGTTGCCTGGGTCGCCATAACGTTCTGTCCTCTTCTCCTGCTACTCGAACAGCGAGCTCACTGAGAGATCGCCGTGGGTGTAACCAATGGCCTTCGCCAGCAAAGGTGCGATCGACAGCACCTTGAGGTTCTTGAACTTCCTCTGCTCCGGAATGGCGACCGTATTGGTGACCGCCACTTCCTCGACCGGCGCCTCCGACAGCCGCTGGCAGGCCGGGCCTGAGAGCAGCGGGTGGGTGGCGCAGATGTAGATCTTCCCGGCCCCGAGACGCTTGAGTGCATACACGGCCTCGGTCATGGTGCCGCCGGTGTCGATCATGTCATCCGGGATGATGCAGTCCCGGCCGTCGACATCACCGACCACGTTGACCGCCTCGGCGACGTTCGCCGCGGTGCGCCGCTTGTCGATGATGGCGAGCGACGCATTGAGCCGCTTGGCAAACCCGCGCGCCATCTTGGCCCCGCCGACGTCCGATGCCACCACGCAGAGGTCGGTGAACTGCTTCTGCCGGTAATGGCTCACGAACACCGGAGCCGCGTACAGGTGGTCGACCGGCAGGTCGAAGAATCCCTGGAGCTGGTGCTGGTGGAAGTCGATCGCCAGCACCCGATCGGCTCCCGCTCCCGAGATCATGTTGGCCATCAGCTTCGCACTGATGGACACGCGCGGCTGGTCCTTGCGATCCTGGCGGGCATACCCGAAGTAGGGGACGACCGCCGTGATCCGCGCCGCGCTGGCCCGCTTGGCCGCATCCATGAGCAGCAACAGCTCGAGGATGTTCTCGGCCGGCGGGTTGGTCGGCTGGACGATGAAGACATCACGGCCACGGACGTTCTCGTCGATCTTGACGAAGATCTCGCCGTCGGCAAACCGCTTGAGCGTTACCTGGCAGAGCTGGGTCTCCAGGTGTTGCGCGACTTCCTCGGCGAGGGGACGGTTGGCCGACCCACTCATGACCAGAAAGGGCGCACGCGGAAGCGCGGTGGCCTTCATTTCCAGAGCCCCGAAAGATAGACGGTTAAGAGTGTCTTGGTCAACTTCGCAGTGATTGCTCGAAGTGGGGCCAAACCTAGTTGCAGGGCGGGGTTAGGGGTAGCGGGGCCATCTGGCGATCCAGCGAGCCGGCGATCGGAGCTGCTGTTCACTCGCTAGATCGCGAGATCAGTAGACAGGTATTGCCCCTGGTGGACTCGAACCACCATTCCCAGATCCAAAGTCTGGTGTCCTGCCGTTGGACGAAGGGGCAGCACTCCCGGCGAAAATTAGTTGGCGATCATCCCGGGTGATATCCTCGCAACAGGAAGAGGGCGAAGAAACCAACCACGTATGCCAGGACCGCAAACCAGCCGTGGCGAAGCCAGAGCCAGACCGAGCCGCCTTCCGGATACTGGCTCGTAAGCGCCACGCCGGCGGAGGAGCCGAACCAGAGCATCGATCCACCGAATCCCACCGCGAACGCGAGGACTCCCCAGTCGTACCCTCCCTGCTGGAGGGCCAGGGCCGTAAGGGGGATGTTGTCGAATACCGAGGAGAGAAACCCCAGGCCGAACGCGGTGTGCCACGATGGCGCCGGGAGGCGGTCGACCGGCATCATCGAGGCGCAGAGCACCAGCGAGAGCAGGAAGATCGCACCCTTGAGTGCCCCACGCAGCAGTGACCACCGGGGCCTCCGGATCGGTGCCGTCGCGAGGATCCCTCCCGCGACAGCGATCCCGAGGAACGGGTACTCGCTCGCGATGTCCTGGAAGCGGGTATTCACGAGGACGTTCACGGTAATCGCCACCAGCAGAATCGAAGCCACCACGCCGGTCCGGGTCCAATCGATGGTGACGCCGAGCTCTGGATTTTTCTGGATCGGGCTGTAGCGCTGCTGGACTCGCGCCGAGGGCAGGCCAATCACCACGAGGGCGATACCGGCCGCGATGTAGGCGTGGAAGACGTCACGGGCCGGCACCCCCGCGATCCACATCATCGTGGTGGTCGTGTCGCCGATGACACTGCCCGAACCCCCGGCGTTCGACGCCGCCACGATACCCACCAGGTAGGCAACGTGCACTTTGCCTCGGAACACGGTGTGCGCCACGGCGCCCCCGATCATGGCCGCGGCGATGTTGTCCAGAAAGCTCGAGAGCACGAACACCAGAACGAGGAGAACGAAGCCACCCATCCAGTTGTCGGGCAGCCACCGGGGCAGCACGGCGGGTATCCGGGTTTCCTCGAAGTGCCGCGCCAGGAGGGCGAATCCCAGGAGGAGGAAGAGGAGATTCAGCAGCAGGACCCATTCGTGCCGGAGGTGCCCGGCGAAGCCGCCGAGTCCGGCACCGGCGGGGAATGGCGACGCCAGGATCTTGTACAGCGCGATCGTGGCTGCGCCAAGGACCGCGATGAGGAGCGAATGGCGATGGAAAAGTGCGACGCCGAGCAGGACCGCCCCGAAAAGCAGAAACTCGATTGGTATCACTCGCTACCTGTTCCAGGAATCGGCCGTGGGATGCGTGCCTACTTCGGGTTCCCGTGCTGGGTGTTCAGGAACTGCGCGACCTGCTCCCCGCTCAGCGAACCGTGGTTGATCAGGAGGCTGGCGAGCCCGTCCCAGGCCATTTCATGATCCCCGAGAAGCTTCTGGGCCCGTGCCTCAGCGTCGGAAAGGGCCTCGATCGCACTGGATCGTTTGTGAGGAGGAACCTCGGCGCGGGCGGTCAGCCCTTCACCCACCACGCGCCCGCCCGCCAGCCGGCCCGCCATGAGCAGTGCGCTGCGGCGATCGGCGCCGGTGGTCTCCTGGCTTGAAGTTCCCGCATGGTGTTCCGCGACCAGCCCGGCCACGGCGAACAGAAGGTGCCGCGACAGGAAGCCGTGCTGCTCCTCCGTCAGGTCGGCGGCGGCGTGCAGCAGCTCGTTGAGCTTCGCGCTCTCCTCCTCCGTCACCGTGGTGAACCCCAGCGTCACAAAGCGCTTCTCCTCCGGGTTCACGGCTCGGCTTCGGATCTCGCACGTCTTGAGCGGAATGCTGGAAAGCCACGCGACCAGGGCGTGCGCCGCCTCGTGCCTGGCGCTGTCCCGAGGACTCGGCCTCTTCATGGAGTCTCCGTGGCGATGACCCGGCCCAGCTTCCTGCCCAGCATCATGACCGCGTCATCACGGTCACGACTGGTCCGGTACACGCCGAAAATCGTGGAACCCGATCCTGACATCCGGCACACCAGCGGCTTGGTGCCGACGACCGCTTCGAAGGCGGCGCGCACCTCGGGGAGGCGCGCGAAAACGGGGGACTCGAAGTCGTTGCCGGCGAGCCGTCCGATGCTGCCCCAGCTGCTCAGCGCCGCGAGGTCCATCGCGACCGGGCCGCGCCGTCCCTGATTCTGTCTCGCTTCGGCGACCCACTTGTAGGCTTCGACCGTTCTCACCGCGACGGGTGGCACGAGGAGCAGGATCGGGGCGGGCGGAAGCGATGGAAGGACCATCATGCGCTCGCCCCGCCCCCAGCCGAGCGCGAGTGACGCCCCGGAGAAGCAGAAGGCGACATCCGACCCCAGCCGCGAGGCAAGCTGCAGCAACTCGGCGCGCGGGATCGCGTTGCCCGCGAGTGCGTTCACCGCCTCCAGCGCCGCTGCCGCATCCGCGGAGCCTCCGGCGAGACCACCGCCGAGGGGAATCTTCTTGTCGAGCGTGAGGTGGACACCGAACCTGGTGCGGAGGCCCTCCAGTGCCAGCTGGGCCGCGCGCACCGCGAGGTTGTCCTTGTCGGGGCCAACGTCTGCCCCCGCGACCTCGATGGCGACTCCCGTGCCGGCTCGGGTCGCGGTGAGCGTGTCCGCGAGCGCAATCCGGCAGAAGAGGGTCTCGAGGGAGTGATAGCCGTCGTCGTCCTTCGACAGCAGTCGAAGGAAAAGGTTGAGCTTTGCATGGGCCTGTACGGTGACTGTGTCGGTCATCCGGCTCCACTCTCCGCGTCCCGCTCCACGTCCACGGACCTCCAGCCCAGCCCGGTTCGATAGGCGGAATAGAGTCCCAGGGCCGTAATGGGAAGAAATGTCGCCCCGTGGTACGTCAGCGCGTAGGCGACGGCGCGGTCCTGCGGCACACCATAGAGTGCCAGCGACACGACGATCGCGGCTTCGAAGACGCCGACGAATCCCGGGCTCGATGGCACCGCGATCCCAAACACGATGGCGCTCTGGAGGATCACCGCGCCGGCGTAGCCGACCTCGATGCCGAACGCGGGAAAGAGCAGCTGAAAGCTCAGCGCGTTCACGGCCCAGATCGCGATCGACCAGAGGATCACCGCCACCAGTCGTGCCGGGGACTTGAGCGCCGTCAGCCCGTCCCGAATTCCGTGCAGCAGCGCAACCAGCTTCGACGAGACTCCGGGCCAGGGAACGAGCCGGGTGATCAGTCGTCCCGCTGCTTCGGTGCGCGTCAGGATGATCGCGGCGCCCACGATCACGACGGCAGTGAGGACGCCGACCCGGCGCGCCACAACGGGGAGGGCCATGCCACCGACCCGCACGCCCGCCGACATTCCCGACGCAAGCAGCGCCAGGGCGAACGAGATGACGACGGTGAGGGCATCGAAGACGCGCTCCACCGCGACCGAGGCGAACGCGCTGCTCATCCTGACCGGCGCGAGGCGCGACGCCGCGTACGCGCGGAGAACTTCTCCGGCCCGCAAGGGGAGCAGGTTGTTCGCGGCGTAACCGATCGTGATGCCATGCCACGCCGCGCTGCGCCGAAGGGCCGACCCATCGGGTTCACGGAGAAGCAGTCGCCACCGGAGGGCGCGAAGCGGGAACGTCAGCGTCGCAACAAGGACCGCCAGCAGGATCGGAAGAGGTGGCGCAGCGCGAACCGTGCGGACCACGTCGCGCGGATGCAGCCCGCGCATGGCCCACCAGAGTAACCCGACCGATACGGCG
>DATEOL010000103.1:0-4992 GCA_035274025.1 Gemmatimonadales bacterium
GCTTCGTCGCGCTCGAGGGTGTTGATGCGCGCAGTGGTTTCCTTGCTGGAGCGCTGAATGTTCCGGAGCCTGACCTCGCGGTCGGCCGCCAGGGAGGCGAAGCGGCGCATCTCCGACTCCCGCTCACTGCGCCGGTTGTCCATCTGCGACAGGACCTCGCGGAGCTGGGTGCGCTGCTTGCCGATCCGGTTCGAGAGCCGGGAGACGTCGGTGTAGATGTTGCGATCCTGCCGGCTGGTGAGGTACAGGTACTTGTAGCGCGACAGCAGGTCACCGAACGACTCCGCGCTGAGCAGCACGCGCCAGGTGTAGAGGGGACCCCGCTTGTAGATGTCCACCAGCCGCCGGTTCAGCACGGCGCGCCGCTCGACCAGGTTGTCCTGGGCCAGGACCAGCTCGGCGCTCGACTGGTCGAGCTGGCTGCCGAGTCCGCTGATCTGGCGCTCGATCTCGTTGACGAGCCGGTTCGTGATATCACGCTGGCGCTCCAGATTCTGGAGCTCCGAAGTGACATCCTGGATCTGGCCGCGAAGCCGCGACTGCTGCTTCTCCAGCCGCTCTCGCTCGGCGCGGATTTCCTCGATCCGCTTGCGACTCTGCTCGAGATCCGGTGGCGGCGGAGGGTTCTGCGCAATGGCGGTTGTGGCGGTCAAGGCGGTCAGGGCGGTTATGCCGGTTGAGAAGATCAACCGCCCCATCCGCCCCAACCGCCCCAACCGCCGCATTTCAGACCGCCTTGAGATGCCTGCCAACCGACAACAGGCTTCCGAGCAAGCCGATCAGCGTGCCGAACAGCAGAATCACCAGCAGGTCGAGCGGGCGGAAGAACCGGAGATCCGGGAGGTCGGTCCCCAGTGCCGCCTTGAAAAGCGTGAAGCCGGCCCAGCAGAGGACCAGCGCCAGCAGTCCGCCGAGAACCCCCTTGATCGCGCCCTCGAGGACGAACGGCCCCCGGATGAAGTTGTTGGTGGCGCCGACCAGTCGCATGATCGCGATCTCGCCGGCGCGCTGGAGCACGGTGATCCGGATGGTGACGCCGATGATCGCCATCGCCACGATCGCGAAGGCGATCCCGATCATGAACTGCACGACCGACGCGAGCCGCCTGAGCTGGTCCAGCCGCTCCACCCATTCACGGCCGTAGCGCACGTCATCCACGAACGCGAAGCCGGCCAGCCGGTCCGCCACCGCGCGCGCCGCGGCTGCGCTCCGGTAGGCCGGCTTGAGGCGGATCTCGAGCGAGGCGGGAAGGGGATTGCTGGAGAGCTCCTTGTACGCCTCGCGGAATTCCTCCAGCTCCTGCTGGGCCCGCTTGAGCGCTTCCTCCGCGCTCACGTAGTTGACCTCGAGCACCTCGGGAAACGCCGCGATGTCCTGGGAGGCCAGCGTCACCGTCTCCGGCGGGGTGCCCCGCATGAGGAACGCGACGATCTCGACCCGCTCCGCGAGGCCCTCGAGCGCGCCGCGGAAGTTGAGCGCGACCAGCGCGTAGAGTCCGGTCGTGAAGAGGGAGAAGCCGATCGCGGCGACCGCGAGCGCGGAGAGCCCTGGAGCGCGACGGAAGGCGCGAAACGCCTCCCGGGTGACGAGCCTCACTCGGCCATCTCCACCAGCGGCTCATCCTGGCTGTCGTAGACCATCTGTCCCTGCTTGAGCTCGAGGTTGCGATAGGTGGTGCCGCGCACCAGCTCCATGTTGTGGGTCGCCATGATCACCGAGGTCCCACTGGCGTTGATGTCGCGCAGGAGCTGGAAGACACTTCGGGTGGCGCGCTCGTCGAGATTCCCGGTCGGCTCGTCCGCGAGGAGGATCGGCGGATCGTTCACCAGCGCGCGGGCGATCGCGACCCGCTGCTGCTCGCCGCCCGAAAGCTCCTTCGGATACGACCGTGCCTTCGATGCCAGTCCCACCTGGGTGAGCACCCGCATCACCCGGCCCGGAATCGCCGCCCTCGGCGCTCCGGTGACCTCGAGCGCGAATGCGACGTTTTCGTCGGTGGTCCGGTCGTCCAGGAGCCTGAAGTCCTGGAACACGATACCGAGGCGGCGACGGAGCTTGGGGACCTCACCCTGCCGGAGGGTGCGGAGGCTCAGGTTCGCGACCCTCACGTCCCCTTCGGTGGGGCGCTCATGGGCGGAGATGAGCGACAGGATGCTCGACTTTCCCGCACCGGAGTGCCCGGTCAGGAAGACGAATTGTCCCTTGGGGACGTGGAAGGAGATGTCGCGAAGCGCCGGGGCGCCGTTCGGCCAGATCTTGGTGACGTGACTGAATCGTATCACGAGGGTCCCAGTGCCTGGTCCAGATCCGCGATCAGGTCGTCGGCGTCCTCGATGCCGCAGGACAGACGCACGAACCCGTCGGGGAATCCCAGCGCGGCGCGCTCATCCGGCGTGAGCTGCCGGTGCGAGGTGAGCCGCGGCTCCGAGACCAGGCTCTCGACCCCGGCGAGGCTCGGAGCATGGGTGACCAGCTTGAGCCGCTTGAGAAAGCGCTCGGCACCAGCGGCGCCACCGGCAAGGGTGAGCCCCACCATTCCGCCGAAGCCGTCGAGCGTCCGTTGGGCCGTCTCGTGGTCCGGGTGCGACGGCAGCCCCGGATAGTGCACCCGGCTGATGCCCTTCCGTCCCTCGGCCCAGGTCGCCACGGCCATTCCGTTCCGGTTGTGGCGCTCCATCCGGACCGCCAGCGTCTTCATGCCGCGATTGAGCAGCCAGGCCTGGTGCGGGTCAATCGAGGGTCCCCAGAGCCGCATCAGGCGAATCATTTCCTCCACCACCGCGCTCGTCCCGGCCACGCCCCCAGCGATCACGTCGTTGTGCCCGTTCAGGTACTTGGTCGCGCTGGTGATGACGACGTCGGCGCCGTGCTCGAGGGGGCGGAAGTTGATCGGGCTCGCGAACGTGCTGTCGACCAGCAGCGCGAGACCGAACTCGCGGGCCACCTGGGACGGCACGCCGAGGTCCACCACCCGGATCAGCGGATTGGTGATCGCCTCGAGGAAGAGGGCGCGGGTGTTCTTGCGCAGCATCTTCCGCCAGTGACGGGGCTGGTCCGGATCGGCATAGCTGACCGAGATGCCGAGTCGCCCGAACTCCTCGTCGAAAAGCTTGCGGGTGCCGCCATAGATCCACTTGCTGGAGAGGAGGTGATCGCCCGGCCGCAGGATCGCGAGGTGGGCGAGCGCGGTGGCCGCCATGCCACTCGCGACGAAGATCGCGTCCTCGGCGCCCTCCAGCGCGGAGTACTTCTTGCCAAGGTCGACCTGGTTCGGGTTGTTGCCGTACCGGGTATACAGCACCTCGTCATCGCCCCCGACCGGATTGACGAAGGTGGTCGACTGGAACACCGGCGTGATGACGGGAGCCCAGTCGGCGAGCGGGACGCGGCGTCCATGGACCGCGACGGTCGACCGGCCGTGACGGGCGCTCATTGGAGAGGAATCGGGGTGAACGTCCCGTGGGCCGCGAGGACGAGGCGACGAAGCGCCAGCGTCTGGAGGGCATCCGCCGCGCGCTCGGGTGTCCACGCGAGGCGCGCGGCCAGGCGATCGGCGTCGCCACCCCCCTCCAGCACGGCCAGGAACGCGGTCCGGCACTCCTGCGAGACCGCGCCGAGCAGCACGGGAGTGCCGTCACGGAGTACCGCGACGACCGCGAGGTCCTGGCGCTCGAGCACCGCGTCGACCGCATCGGCCTGGGAGTCGTCGAGGTCGTAGCAGACGAGGTACTGGTCGTCCCCGGTGTCGCGAAGCAACTTGGCGACGACTTCATCGGCGCAGGAAAAGTCGAGCAGGCCCACGTCGCCGAAGTCGAGGCGCGCGGTCGGGTGCGGCGTGGCATCCATCGCCTGGCGGATGCGATTCCGGATCGCGACACCGGTCGGCCGGGTGACGAGGTCGCGCACGGGACGCTGGATGGCTTCCCGAAGCACGTCGTTCAGCCGGATTGTCAGGACCATCGGGATCCGCCCAGGCGCACAGGGCACGGAGCACGGAGCACAGAAAACGGGCTGGTCATCGTTTCTCTCTCCTGTGATCTGTGCGCTGTGCGCTGGGCTCGGATGGCGGGGCACCGTTCTGAGCCGGGACCACGATCATGATCTGCGATCCCGGAAAGAAAGACAGATTGTCGACGCCCGGTAGGTCATCGTCCCATTCGGGCACGAAGGCGAGCCGCGCGGTGCCGCTGCGCACCGAGATCTTTCCCGCCCACTTGAGCAGGTAGCGCTTGATCATTGCGAGTCCCTGGCCGCGGCCCGGGTCACGATAACGGCTCACATTTCGGAAGAGCGCTGCCTCGATGGCCGCGCTGTCGCCCCAGAGATCGCCGATCTTCCTGGCTTCGGTGGACTCGAGGGAGCGGCGGAACCCGATTCCGCCATCGCTGACGGCGCAGACGACGACCCGGGGTCCGGTGCGGCTCTTCCAGTTGTGCGCCTGGACCGCAACCCACCCACCGGCGTCCGCGTGCTCCACAATGTTCTGACAAACCTCCGACAACGCCATACCGAAGCGTGGCGTAGCGCTCGGCGCAATGCCAAGCTCCTCCGTCAACATTCTCGACACCCGTTCGCCGAGGCCTTCGACCAGCGAGTGGACGTCATCCATGTCGCGGATCGGGCGGACCGGCACCAGGACGTCGGAGCTCTCGTCCGCCGCGCGGCGCGGCACCTTGCCGACCAGCTCGAAGTATTCGGCGGCGTACTTGAAGAACCCGGCCTTGGCCCAGTAGCTCCGCGTGTCTTCGAGGTCCGGTACCATCAGTCGGGGCGTCTCGGCCTTGAGATCCGCGAGCGCCTGTCCCGCGGTCAGCAGCGCGACGAAGCCGTATGGCGATGCCCACTTGGTGGCGCGGGCGTCGAACAGGAGCGGTTCTTCGGGAGGCCAGGTCCCCATCGCGGCGGCGACCGCATCGAGGCCCTTGTCGTCAAGATACCGGGGAATCTCCACGATACGCATCAGACCCCCAGCAGCTCGCCGCGAAGGTGGGC
>DATEOL010000104.1:0-10206 GCA_035274025.1 Gemmatimonadales bacterium
TCGGTGATTCCCAACTTCGTGAACACGGACGAATACCAGCCCGGAGAGCCCGGCTGTCGTGATGGCCTGGCGCCTTCGGGACATATGGTCCTGGCCCATGCCTCGAACTTCCGTGAAGTGAAGCGGGTTCGCGACGTGGTCCGGGTGTTCGCGCGGGTGCGCCGGGCGCTTCCCGCGACGCTGCTCATGATCGGCGACGGGCCGGAGCGCGCCGACGCGGAGCAGGAGGCGCGCGAGCTTCAGGTCGACAAGGACGTGCGATTCCTCGGCCGAATCGATTCCGTGGTTGACCTGCTGCAGGCCACCGACCTCTTCCTGCTGCCGTCGCAGACCGAGTCGTTCGGTCTCGCCGCCCTCGAAGCGATGGCCTGCGGTGCGCCGGTCGTCGCGACCCGTGTGGGCGGGATTCCCGAAGTCGTCGAGGACGGCCTCACCGGCATCCTCGAGCTTCCCGGGTCGGTGGAGGCGATGGCGCGCCGCGCCGTCGAGCTGCTGCGCAATCCCGAGCGGCACCGCGCGATGGCGGAAGCCGCGATCCAGAAGGCCCGGCGGTACTCCGCGGATCGAGTGGTCCCGATGTACGAGGCGATCTACGAGCGAGCCACGGCGTGAACCTCACGTGGCTGCAGGGGTTGTTCCTCGGACTGGTACAAGGCCTCACCGAATTCCTCCCGATCTCCTCCTCGGGGCACCTGGTGCTCGCCGAAGAAGTGGTCGGGTTCCATCCCCCCGGTCTCTACGTCGAGGTCGGGCTGCACCTCGCGACGCTGCTGTCGGTGATCATCGCCTACTGGCCGCGCATCGTCGGGCTGACCCGAGGTCTCTTCACCCGCGACCGTGCGGCGTGGCGCTACGCCGGCCTCCTGATCCTCGCCTCGGTGCCCGCGGCGATCGCCGGACTCTTCTTCCGCGATTTCTTCGTGGAGAGCTTCGACTCGGGCGTCAGCATCGGGATCCAGTTCCTTGTCACGGCGCTGATCCTGTGGTCCACCAAGCCGGTCGAGGGACGCGCGACCGGGCGGGAGATCAGCGTCAAGGCCGCGCTCCTGATCGGCGTGGCGCAGGCGATTGCCATCCTGCCCGCGATCTCGCGCTCCGGTGCGACGATCGCGGCGGCCCTCTGGCTCGGCATCGCGCCGAGCCCCGCCGCCGAGTTCTCGTTCCTCATGAGCATCATCGCGGTCGCCGGATCGGCGGTGCTCGAGGCACGGCACATACCGCCCGGCGCCGACCTCTTCGCGCCCGGCTTCCTGGTCGCGTTCATCGCCGCCTTGCTCTCCGGCATCTGGGCCATCCGGTTCCTCGTGGCGCTGCTTCGCAAGGGCCGGTTCCATGGCTTCGCCCTCTATTGCGCGGCGATCGGTGTGTTCACCATCCTCTGGTACACGGTGATCCGCGGGTGACGGTCGTGTGGCACGAGCGGCTCGCCTCCACGATGGACGCCGCGCACTCGATGGCGGAGGCGGGGGCGCCGCATGGAACCGGGGTCGCCGCGCGAGAGCAGGCCAGCGGGCGGGGCAGGAGAGGGAAGGCCTGGGCGTCCCCGCGGGGAGGGCTCTGGCTGAGCGTCGTCTGCCGTCCCACCAACCCGACGGGGATGGAGCACCTGAGTCTCCGCGTCGGCCTTGCCGTCGCCCAGGCACTCGATACGTTGCTTGGTGGCATGGCTCCGCTCACGATCAAGCGGCCCAATGACCTGTTCATCGGCGGAAAGAAAGTCGCGGGCATTCTCTGCGAGGCCCGATGGGAAGGGGCCGCGCCGCTCTGGGTCGTCGTCGGCCTCGGCCTCAACGTGAGCAATCGTCTCCCGTCCGACGTCACCGCGCTGGCCACCACGCTCGCCGAGAGCGGGGTGGAGACGACTCCCGACCTGCTTGCGGAGCCCCTCGCCTTGGTCATCGCGACCGCGACGCTGGAGGCCGGCCCGCTCACGGCCGAAGAAGAGGCGCGACTGATCGCGCGGGAGCACGGGTCGTGATGACCCCGTCGCCCGTCGCCCGTCGCCGCCGCGCCGGCTACGAAGTGTTCGGCCGGAGCTTCGATTACATCCTGCATACCCGCCCCGCGGAGTGGCCCATCGTGGCCGCGCATCTCGCGGTCGGAACGCTGCTGGGCTGGACCCGCGGCCCGGCCCTGCATGGCGCGGAGGGGCTGATACCTGCACTTCTAGGTATGGGGCTGTGGGTCGTCTGCCTCAACGGCGGAACGCTGGCCGTGAACTCCGCCTTCGACCGGGACGAGGGTGACGTCGCATACTTGCGGGATCCTCCCCCGGCGCCGCGCCACCTGTTCGCCTTCGGCAGCGCGCTGATGGTCTTCGGGCTGGGCGCGGCCGCGGCGCTGCCGACTTCGTACTGGCGGGCGTACGCTCTCTCGACCGTGATGTCGCTGGCATACTCGGTTCCACCCCTCCGGCTCAAGGCGGTGGCGGGACTCGACTGGTTCATCAACATGTGGGGCTTCGGCACCCTCACGATCTTCGCCGGGTGGGCGGCGACCGGCGCGGCGGTGGATTACGTGGGCATGATGGTGCTGCTCGCGTTCTGCCCCCTGTTCGCGGCGCTCTATCCCCTCACCCAGCTCTACCAGCTCGACGAAGACCGGCGGAGGGGTGACCTGACGCTCGCGGCGGTCATCGGGGCCCGGAGCAGTCTTGCCCTGGCTATCGCCGCGGCGGGTGTTGCCTTCCTCATTCTCGCCCTCGCCGCGAGCAGGCCGGAAGTGCGGCCCGGCGCGACGATCCCGATCTCGGTCGCGGCCCTCGCATGGCTGGTGCTGCTGGTCCCCTGGTACCGTCGGGTGGAGACCCTCACGCCCCCGGCGCACCAGCGGCGGATGTACGCCGCGCTGGCCGCGTGGGCCGTCACGGATGTGGCGGTGCTGTGGGCGTTTCGCTAGGTTTCCGGGAAAGATCGAAGGACCTAAAGACCTAAAGCCCTAGCACTTTAGGTCCCCCGTCGCCAGAACAGATCCATACCGAACAAAAGGGAGAGGGCATGACCACAGCGGTTCAGGGCACCACCGCCGACTACACCGAAGTGCCCTTCGTGGTGCGCTCCGGAATCATCCTCGGCGTGATCCAGTCGGTGCTCGTCTTTGCCTTCTCCCTTGGCTCGCGATTCCTCGATGGCACGCCCGAGCTGATCGTGCGCTCGATCATCGTGCTGGTCGGCATCGCCGCCACGACGCTGCTGCCGGGGACCTGGACCCGGGCGCGCCGCATCGAAGGGATCGCGGGGGCGGCCGGCATCGGTCTCATGGCAACGGGCGTCTTCCTCCTCATTGACTCGCTCCTCCTTCAGCGGCTCGGGACCTACACCAATCGCTGGCTTGCGATCGGTGGCGGCAGCAACTGGTGGTATCACCCGGTGTGGTGGATGGTGGGAACCTATCTCTCCTGGATGGGTGCCTGGGCCCTGGCCAATCAGGCCGACCGCGGCGGCGCGAGCCCCGTCATGGCCATGGTCATCGCGCTGGTCTTCACGGCCATTGTGGGCGCGGTGGGCGTCGTGATCCACGTGCCATACGCCGCCTGGACCCTCGGCAATTTCGCGGTTGCGTTCCTGGTGGGCATCACCCTCACGGTCCTGGTCACCGGACTGGGGGGCAAGCGGGCGTAATCCGTGGCTGTCCTGCGGTTCCTGCTCCGGTTTCTTGGATGGCTGCTCACGCCGCTGGTCGCGTGGGCAGCTTCGTTTATCGGGGCATGGGTGCTGTCGATCCTGGTTGCCGGAATGAAGGACCCCAATGATGCGCTGGTGCTGACGCTGGGGGGCGGGGCAGTGGGTGCCGTGTCGATCACCTTCCTCTGGATGCGATTCCTTCGGCGGTCACCCAAGGTGCAGGAAGTACTGCAGGTCACCGCGGAAGGCGTGCCCATGGTAGCCGTGGAAGAAGAGCCGGAGGGGGTCGAAGAGGGTCGAAGCGAGTCGAAGGGCGTCGATCAGTGAACCTGCGTTCAACCGCCGTAACCGCCGTAACCGCCCTGATCGCGTGCGCGGAGAAGCCGGCCCCAGCCCCCGAGCCGGCGCCGCCACCGCCCGCTCCCGCCGACAGTCTGGTCCTCGAGATCCCCGGTGGCATCACGGTATGGTTCACGCAATCGCGCACGGCGAAGGATTCGACCGGCAAGGAGTGCCACGAACGGGCACTCGAGGTTCGGCAGGACAGCACGAAACGGGGCGTGGGACTCTTCTACACCCGGGAGGCGCCGACGCTTCTTGGCAAGGACGCGATGCGCGGCGTGCTTTACAACAATTGCATCCCCGGACCAGCCTACCGCATCGATTTCGCGACCCTGAGCCCGAAGCGCATCGGCAAATGATCAAGGTGAGCGCCATTCTCGCGGCGCTCGTCCTGGTGCCGTCCCTCGCGGCGCAAGGCCTCGCCGGCGCGGTGCATGGCCAGTTCGGATCGCCGAATCGCGTACAGTACTCCCTGGGTTGGATCATTCCTCGTTGGACCCTCTTCGAGGCCACGCTCGGCGCGACCTGGATCCACGCCGACGATGGCGACCGTTACGGCGGCCAGCTCGACTTGAGTATCGGCGAAAGCACGCGCCGACGACTGTACGGTGTCGCGTCGATCGCGGGCGGTCCCTCGGGCGGAGAGGCGGAGAATCCCTGGGGTGGGTGGTCCGCCGGGCTGGGCTGGAGGGCGCTCAGCATCGGCAGTACCCAGCTCTCATTGGAAGGACGCTACCTGCATCTGTGGCGGCCGGATGACGCGGTCGTGCTCGGCGTGAAGATCGCGACGCGGTGGGGCAGGGCGGATAAGGCGGTTGGGACGGTTGGGGCGGATGCGCCGGTTGACTCCAGCGCGCGACCAACTGTTTCAACCGTCGCCACCTCTCCAATCGCCTCAACCGCCAAGGCCGCAGTCTCAACCGCCATCGAGGTCATGGGCACGCCCTATGTGTGGGGTGGGAGCAGCGAGAATGGATTCGACTGCTCCGGCCTCATCCAGTATGCGTACCAGCAGGCTGGCATCACGCTTCCGAGACGCAGCATTGACCAGGCCAAGGCAGGGCAGTTGATCCCTCGAGAGATCGGGCAGCTGGAGCCCGGCGACATCCTCACGTTTTCTCGGGACCCTGGCGGACCTGTTTCCCACGTAGGGCTCTACGTGGGCGAGCGGCGGTTCATTCACAGCTCGTCCACCGGGGTCCGCCTGAGCCTCCTCGATGAGGGCGATCCCAACGGAAAACATTGGCTTGCCCGATGGATTGGCGTCCGGCGAGTCGTGCAGTAGCCGGCAGCCAGCCGCTGGCAGCTAGCCGCCTCATAGCCTTGACCTTCCCCCGCTTCATCTTATGTTTGTCCCCAGCTTAGCACTCCGCGGCACTGAGTGCTAATCCATTGTAACACAATTCTTTACAAACCCTTTATTGCGGGTGAGGTGCACGGATGTCTTCTGCGACCAAGTCCAAGCCCAAGATCAAGATCCAGCCTCTCGAAGACCGCGTCGTCATCCTGCCGGATGACGAAACGGCAAACATGCGGGGAGGCCTGTACATCCCCGACACCGCCAAGGAAAAGCCGACCCAGGGCGAAGTTGTCGCCGCAGGTCCGGGGCGGTTCGAAAAGGGCGAACGGATCAAGATGGAGCTGGCCCCGGGCGACCGGGTCATCTACGGGAAGTACAGCGGGACGCCGTTCAATCTCGAGGACGGCACCGAAGTCATCATCATCAAGGCTTCGGACGTTCTGGCGAAGATCGGCTGACCACACTCAGGAGTTCTGAATCATGGCTGCGAAGGAACTGCATTTCGACGTTGATGCCCGGGCCAAGCTCAAGAAGGGCGTCGACACGCTGGCCGAGGCGGTGAAGGTCACCCTCGGTCCCAAGGGCAGGAACGTTGTCATCGAGAAGAAGTTCGGCTCCCCGACGGTCACCAAGGACGGTGTGACGGTCGCCAAGGAGATCGAGCTGCAGGATCCGGTCGAGAACCTGGGCGCGCAGATGGTGAAGGAAGTCGCGACCAAGACCTCCGACCTGGCGGGTGACGGCACCACGACGGCGACCGTGCTGGCGCAGGCGATCTTCCGCGAGGGCCTCAAGAACGTCACCGCCGGCGCCAATCCGATGGAGCTCAAGCGCGGCATCGATCGCGCCGTTGAGGTCATCATCGAGGACCTGAAGAAGCTCTCGGTCCCGAGCGCGGGCCGGAAGGAAATCGCCCAGGTCGGTGCGATCTCGGCCAACAATGATCCCGAGATCGGCAAGCTCATCGCCGACGCGATGGAGAAGGTGGGCAAGGATGGCGTCATCACGGTCGAGGAAGCTCGCGGCCTGGAGACGACGCTGGAGACGGTGGACGGCATGCAGTTCGACCGCGGCTACCTCTCGCCCTACTTCATCACCGATCCCGAAAAGATGGAGGCAGTGCTCGACGACGCCTACATCCTGATCCACGACAAGAAGATCTCGGCGATGAAGGACCTGCTCCCGATCCTGGAGAAGTCAGCCCAGACCGGGAAGCCCCTCCTGATCATCGCGGAGGACGTCGAGGGTGAGGCGCTCGCGACGCTGGTCGTGAACAAGCTGCGTGGCACGCTCAAGGTCGCGGCCGTCAAGGCCCCGGGCTTCGGCGATCGCCGCAAGGAGATGCTGGTGGACATCTCGAAGCTCACCGGCGGCAAGGTGATCTCCGAGGACATCGGCTTCAAGCTCGAGAACGCGACCCTGGCCGACCTGGGCCGGGCCAAGCGGATCGTCGTCGACAAGGACAACAGCACCATCGTCGACGGCAAGGGCAAGGATGACGACATCAAGGGCCGGATCGCCGAGATCAAGGTCGCGATCGACAAGACCACGAGCGACTACGACCGTGAGAAACTGCAGGAGCGGCTGGCCAAGCTGGCCGGCGGCGTCGCGGTCATCAACGTGGGCGCGGCCACCGAGACCGAGATGAAGGAGAAGAAGGCCCGCGTGGAAGACGCGCTGCACGCGACCCGCGCGGCCGTCGAAGAGGGTATCGTCCCGGGTGGTGGTGTGGCCCTGGTGCGCTGCCTCGACAGCCTCGCCAAGCTTCGCGGCCTGTCGGATGACGAGAAGGTCGGCGTCGAGATCGTGCGCCGCGCCATCGAAGAGCCGATCCGGATGATCGCCCAGAACGCGGGCGCGGAAGGCTCGATCATCGTGGCCCGGGTCAAGGAGTCGAAGGACAAGAACTTCGGCTACAACGCGGCGACCGGCGAGTTCGAGGACCTGGTCAAGGCCGGCGTCATCGACCCGACCAAGGTGACGCGGACGGCGCTGCAGAACTCGGCGTCGATCGCGGGCCTCCTCCTCACGACCGAGTGCGTCGTAGTGGAGAAGAAGGAAGACAAGCCGGCTCCCGCGGGCGGTCCCCCGGGCGGCGGCATGGGCGGGATGTACTAAGCCGTCGGACAGTCTGACCGTCGGACCGAGCGGCGGGTCGCGAAAGCGGCCCGCCGTTCTCCGTTACGTGGCCACGCGGGACCGGGTGACGATCAATCACTAGCTACTCGCGGTGTCGGCTTTCGCCTGAACTTGGCGATTTCCTGTCGTGCACACGCCACGTTTTGACGGCCTCCCGTCCGGACCATATGTTCCGCCTGAAGACCTCCTTCAGACCAGGCAACACGAGGGGCACTCGGGTGGAAGCGTCAATCGGCGGGCTCATCGGCAGCGCGGAGTCCGGCGATGAAACCGCGGCAGAGCAGCTTTTCGCGGTGTTGTACGAGGAACTGCACCGCATCGCCGAACGGCAGCTCCACCAGGGGGGCTCCGAGCTTACCCTCGGCACCACCACCCTCCTGCACGAGGCCTACCTCAACATCTCCAACCGCGAAGGCATTTCGTTCGCGACCCGCGGCCAGTTCCTGGCCTATGCAGCCCGGGCCATGCGGGGCCTCATGCTGAGCTACGCCCGGAGTCGGCGAGCGAAGAAGCGGGGTGGCGAGTTCCAGATCACGTCGGCTTCCGGAGAAGAGGCTGCGGGCGAGGTGAGACCCGAGGACCTCGAGCGGCTCGACAATGCCCTCCACGTGCTCGCGGCCGCCGATCCCTCGCTCGCTCAGCTGGTCGACCTGCACTTCTTTGGGGGCTTCTCACTCATCGAGCTGGCGGCGCTCCAGGGCGTCTCCGACCGGACCATCCAGCGCAACTGGCGCAAGGCGAGGCTCCTCCTGCATCGAGCGATGCAGGATGCGTGAATCGCGGACCGACCCCCAGCTGATCGCGGCCCTCGAACCGCTCCTCGATCGAGCCCTGGAGCTCGGTCCCGCTGAGCTCGAAGCCTGGCTTCGGGAGCTGCGCGCTGCGCAGCCGGCATATGCCCATGAGCTCGAGAAACTGCTGGCGGCGGAGGATGAGCTCGATCAGAAGGGATTCCTCGAGCGGAACGGCGGCGGCCCGTCCGTGCCTGCCGGGCTCGGCGGGATGCAGTTCGGCCCCTGGACCGTGGAAGACCGTATCGGCCAGGGCGGCATGGGAAGCGTATGGAGCGCGCGCCGGAGTGATGGCCGATTCGAAGGCACCGCGGCCATCAAGCTCCTCAACCTCTCGCTGGTGGATCCGATCGGGAGCGAGCGATTCCGCCGCGAAGGAACCGTGCTCGCGCGGGTCAGTCACCCGCACATCGCGCGGCTCCTCGATGCGGGTGTCGCCCCCAGCGGGCAGCCCTACCTGGTGCTCGAGCGGATCGAGGGCGAGCGCATCGACCAGTACTGTGAGTCGCGCCGCCTCGAGCCGGTCGCGCGGCTCACGCTCTTTCTAGACGTGCTCGCCGCCGTGGGACACGCCCACGCGAACCTGATCGTTCACCGCGACATCAAGCCGTCCAACATCCTCGTGACCGCCGATGGCGCGGTCAAGCTGCTGGACTTCGGCATCGCAAAGCTGCTCCAGGACGGTGCCGGTCCGGCCGAACGCACGCTGACGGAGCAGGGCTTGTCGTTGCTCACGCCGGAGTACGCGGCACCGGAGCAGGCAAGCGGCGGCAACGTGACGACGGCGACCGACATCTATGCCCTCGGTGTCCTGCTATACCAGCTCCTCTCCGGCCGCCATCCGACCGGTGAGTCGGCACGCTCTCCCGCGGAGCATCTCCGCGCCATCACCGACGCAGAGCCCCACCGGCTGAGCGCGGTCGCTCCGCCGCCGCTGCAGCGATTGTATCGTGGCGATCTCGAAACCATCGTCGCCACCGCGCTCAAGAAGGATCCCGCGGAGCGCTACGCCACCGCGACGGCGTTTGCGGATGACCTGCGACGCTACCTGCGACACGAACCGATCAGCGCGCGGCCCGATTCCCTCGCGTATCGAACCGCGAAATTCGTCCGCCGCCATCGGGGCGGAGTGGCCATCGCCGCACTGCTCGCCATCGGAGTCGCGGTGGCCGTGATCCGGGAATACCGGCTTCGCGCGATTGCGCAGTCGGAGACGCGCACCGCGCGCGCGGTCGAGCAGTACCTCCAGACCGTGTTTGGGGCGGCCGATCCCTATCTCCCCCGGGACACGAGCGCCGCGCGAAGCTCCGCGCGCGAGCTGCTCGACCGGGGTGTGGCCCGACTCGACACGGCCCTCGCCGGGCAGCCCAAGGTCCGGGCCAGGCTCCGCACGGTACTGGGCAGGATCTACGGGAACCTCGGACTCTACGACCAGGCGGCGAGCCAGCTCCAGCTCGCCCTGGCCGAGCAAGTGAAGTTGACCGGGGATCGCGACCTGGCAACGGCAGGGGTCGAAGATGAGCTGGGACAGATCCGTTACCAGCTGGGCCAGATGGAAGCGGCCGACTCGCTCCTCACGAGGGCGCTCGAGGTGCGTCGCGCCGTGGCGGGAAGCCAGGACTCCGCGACCGCCGCGACCATGGAGCACCTCGGCAACCTGCGACGCGATCAAAACGATCTTCCCTCGGCGGAGTCGCTCGTCCGCGAAGCGCTCGCGATCAGGATTGCCCTGGATACCGGCGCCTCGCTCGCGACCGCGAGCACCGAGCACCTGCTGGCGGATGTGCTCAGTGGCCAGGGAAGTGATTCCGCCGCCGCTCCCTTATATCGGAACGCGCTCGCGACCCGTGAGCGGCTCGCCGGTCCCGATCACCCGCTGGTTGCCGAGACCTTGTTCAACCTCGCCCTTACCGAACGGAGACTGGGCAGGATCGAGGTCGCGGAGAGCCTGTATCGCCGGACGCTGGACATCCAGGAGCGCGCGCTCGGCCGGGATCATCCCGCGATCGCG
>DATEOL010000105.1:0-6325 GCA_035274025.1 Gemmatimonadales bacterium
TGGACGTGAGCCCCGACGGGCAGGAGATCGTCTTCGACCTTCTCGGCGACCTCTACACCATCCCGATCGCGGGCGGCAAGGCCACCCGGATCACCAGCGGCATCGCGTTCGACGCGCAGCCGCGGTGGAGTCCCGACGGGAAGCGATTGGTGTTCCTCTCCGATCGCACCGGGGGCGAGAACGTCTGGGTCGCCTCGGCCGACGGGAGCGGCGCGCGTCCGCTCACGGCGGGCAATCACAATACCTACGTGTCGCCCGAGTGGATGCCCGACGGCAAGTACATCGTGAGCGGGCGCGGCGTCGGTGAGTTCGGCCTGCCCAAGCTCTGGATGTACGACGTGGAGGGTGGGAGCGGCATGGCGCTCACTCGCGCGCCGGGAGCGGCTGCCTACTATGGACCGGCGGTGACCGGCGATGGACGCTACATCTACTACGGGACGCGGAACGGCCTGTGGGAGTACAACGCCCAGATGCCGCAGTTCCAGGTCGGCGTATACGATCGGGAGACCGGAACGACGACCGTCCTCACCAGCCGCTACGGCTCCGGGTTCCGGCCCGCGATTTCGCCCGACGGCAAGAACCTGATCTACGGCAGCCGCGAAGGCGCCGAGACCGGTCTCCGCATTCGCGAGCTGGCGAGCGGAGTCGAGCGCTGGCTCGCCTTCCCGGTGCAGCGCGACAACATGGAAGCGGTGCCGGATCTCGACGTGCTCCCGGGCTATTCGTTCACGCCCGACGGCAGCGCCATCGTCGTTTCCTACGGCGGCGAGATCTGGCGGGTGCCGGTCGCGGGCGGCTCCGCGGTGAAGATCCCCTTCTCGGTCGACGCCGAGGTGGCGATCGGGCCCGAGGTGCGGTTCGACTATCCGATCGAAGACACGCCGACCTTCGTGGCGCGGCAGATCCGCGACCCGATCGCGTCGCCCGACGGCCGGCGCATCGTGTTCAGCGCGCTCGACCGGCTGTACATCGCCGACCTGCCCACCGGAACGCCGCGCCGCCTCACCAGCGAGGAAGTCGGCGAGTACTTCCCGGCCTGGTCACCCGACGGCTCCAGTATCGTGTACGTCGCCTGGACCGGTGACGCCGGCAACATCATGAAGGTGAGTGCCTCGGGCGGGGCCGCCACCAGGGTGAGCTCCGAGCCGGCGCTGTATCAGCAGCCGGTGTATTCGCCGGATGGCGCGCGCATCCTCGTGTCCCGGGCCGCCGCGCGCGAGGGCGCTGACGCCGTCGACCCGTTTGCCCTGTTCGGGGCCAATACGCAGTTCGTCTGGTTCCCGGCGTCGGGGGGCAGCGCCACCGTCATTGGTCCGACCCTCGGCCGCGGCAACCCGCATTTCTCGGCTGAGTATCCGGGACGGATCTTCCTGTATGGCGCCCTGCCGGGTCCCGCGGGCGCGATCCAGCCTGCCGGGTTCGGTCTCGTCTCGATGCGCTGGGACGGGACCGACGTGCGCGAGCATGTGCGCGCGCTCGGCATGTTGCCGCTCGGATTCACCAGTCCCAGGTCCAACCCGAAGTACGGCGACATCGTGATGCCACCGGAGAACTGGGACCAGGAGCCCGGCTTGCAGGGACCGCCGGCCGACCTCGTCATGATGGCGCCGAAGGGCGACCTCGCCCTCGCGGTCTCGGGCAACGACGTGTGGGTGATCCGGGTCCCGAAGATCGGTGGCCAGTCGGCGACCGTCGCCCTTGCGAAGCCCGACAGCGCGTCGGTTCGGACCTTGAAGCTCACCGACATCGGCGGCGAATTCCCCTCCTGGAGCGCCGACGGCTCGAAGATCCACTGGTCGATCGGCAACGCATTCGTCACCTACGACGTGGCGCGCGGGCTCGCGGTCGACGACAGCCTGCGCCATGCCGGCGTCGATTCCACGGCGCGGCTCCGCGGCCAGTACCTGCCGACTGAACAGCGCTTCCGGGTGAGCGCCAACCGCGACATCCCGCAGGGCACGGTGGTGCTGCGCGGCGGTCGGGCCCTCACCATGAAGGGCCACGAGATCGTGGAGAACGCGGACGTGGTGGTCCGCAACAACCGGATCGTGAGCGTGGGGCCGCGCGGCTCGGCACCGGCCGATGCGCGTGTGATCGACGTCGCGGGCAAGACGATCATCCCCGGCTTCGTGGATACCCACTCGCACATGTGGAACATGTGGGGACTCCACTGGCAGCAGCCGTGGATCTATCTCGCGAACCTCGCGTACGGCGTCACCACCACGCGCGATCCACAGACCGCCACGACCGACGTGCTCACGTACCAGGACCGGGTCGACGCGGGTGACGCGATCGGGCCGCGGGTCTACAACACCGGTCCCGGCGTCTTCTCCGGCGACCGCGTCGGCAGCCTCGAGCGCGCCCGCAGTGTCCTCAAGCGGTACAGCGAGTACTACGACACCAAGACCTTCAAGATGTACATGTCGGGCAACCGGGAGACCCGCCAGTACCTGATCGAGGCCGCGCGCGAGCTCAAGCTCATGCCGACGACCGAGGGCGGGCTCCAGTGGATGCTCAACATGACGCATACCATCGACGGCTATCCCGGCATCGAGCACACGATTCCGATCTGGCCGATGTACAACGACGTGATCCAGCTCTTCAAGGCCACCCAGACGACCAACACCCCGACGCTGATCGTGGCCTACGGCGGACCGTGGGGCGAGGACTATCGCTACACCCGGGAAAACGTCATCGGCGACGCCAAGCTGCGGCACTTCACGCCGCGCGAGGAAATGGACAGCAAGACGCGGCGCCGCAACCCCGGCCCCGGCCCCACGGGCTGGGCGGTCGAGGAAGAGTACGCGTTCAAGAAGCACGCGCAGTTCTCCCGGGACCTGATCGAGAACGGCGGGCGGGTGGGCATCGGCGGCCACGGCCAGCTCCAGGGCCTCGGCTATCACTGGGAGATGTGGAACGTGGGATTGGGCGGGATGAAGCCCCACGACGTGCTCCGGGCCGCGACCATCTACGGCGCCGAGGCAATCGGCCTGGGCAAGGACCTGGGCTCGCTCGAGGGCGGTAAGCTCGCCGACCTGATCGTGCTCGACGGCGATCCGCTGGCGAACCTCCGCAACACGAACACGATCCGGTACGTGATGAAGAACGGCCGGTTGTACGAGGGTGAGACCCTCGACGAGATCTGGCCCCGCCAGCGCGCGCTTCCGGCGCAGCATTGGCGGAATGGCGATCCCGTGGCCAATACCTCAGTGCAGTGGTGATCGCCATGACCCATAATCACGAGTCACGAGTCACGAGTCGCGAGAGGACCATGCGAACTGTTTCAACGGTCTCAACCGCCCTAACCGCCCTAACCGCCCTAACCGTCGGCGCGGCCTCGGCACAGGGTCCAGGTGGGCCCGGTGGCGCCGGCGGGCCCCCCAAGAAGCCGCTGCCGCTCGAGCCGGGACGCAAGGCCGAGTGGACCGCCACCAAGGGCACATGGATCTCGCTCGACGTGAGTCCCGACGGACAGAGCATTGTCTTCGACCTCGTGGGCGATCTCTACACCTTGCCCATCGCGGGCGGCAAGGCCACGCGCCTCACCAACGGCATGGCCTACGACGCGCAGCCGCGCTACAGCCCCGACGGGAAGAAGATCGTCTTCGTCTCCGACCGGAGCGGCGGGGACAACCTCTGGACCATCACCGTTGACGGGAAGGACAGCACCCAGATCACCCAGGGGAACGGGAACCTGTACGTGTCCCCCGAGTGGGTGCCGGACGGGAAGTATGTCGTTGCGAGCCGCGCCGGCGGACTGGGCGGCTCCCACAAGATCTACATGTACCCCGCGGAGGGTGGGAGCGGCCTGCAGCTCACCACGCAGCCCGCGGCGTTCAAGTTCATCGGTGCGGCGTTCTCGCCCGACGGTCGCTACATGTACATGGCCGGACGGCAGGGCGACTGGAACTACAACGCGCTCATGCCGCAGATCCAGGTCGGCGTGTACGACCGGCAGACCGGGCAGGCGGCTCAGGTGGCGAACCGCTACGGCTCCAGCTTCCGTCCGGCGATCTCGCCCGACGGCAAGTGGCTCACCTACGGAACCCGCTTCGAGAACAAGACCGGTCTTCGCATCCGCGACCTCGCCTCGGGTGACGAGCGCTGGCTGCTCTTCCCGATCCAGCGCGATGACATCGAGTCGCGCGCCCCGCTCGACGTCCTTCCCGGCTACAGCTTCACGCCGGATTCGCGCTCGGTGGTGATTTCGTACGGGGGCGAGATCTGGCGCGTCGGGGTCGAGGGCGGAGCGCCTGCGAAGATTCCGTTCAGCGCCGACGTGAAGCTCGACATCGGACCCGAAGTCAAGTTCGTGAACCGGGTCGACACCAGCACCGCGTTCACCGCGAAGCAGATCCGGAACATCGCGCCCTCACCCGACGGCAAGCGGATCGCGTTCACCGCGGTCGACCGGCTCTACATCGCCGACCTGCCGGACGGCAAGCCGCGCCGCGTCACCACGACCGACCAGGGTGAGTATCACGCGGCGTGGTCGCCCGACGGGCAGACGCTGGCGTGGACCACCTGGGACGAGAAGGCGGGCGGCCAGATCATGAAGATCTCGCCGGACGGCAGGAACGCCCGGCCGGTGCAGGTGACGAAGGTCGCGGCGCTCTACTACAACATCGCGTTCTCGCCGAAGGGCGATCGCATCGTGGCCTCGCGGGCGCAGGCGCGCCAGCTGCAGGAAGC
This sequence comes from Gemmatimonadales bacterium, assembly GCA_035274025.1. Classification (GTDB taxonomy): domain Bacteria; phylum Gemmatimonadota; class Gemmatimonadetes; order Gemmatimonadales; family GWC2-71-9; genus SZUA-320. The sequence goes on from DATEOL010000105.1 coordinate 4,693, forward strand.
CACCGGCGCGTTCTTCGGCGCGACCGGCGCGGACTTCGTCTGGGTGCCGAGCGCGGGCGGTGACGTCACGCTGATTGGTCCGGCCGGCACCCGCGACGGCATGCACTTCAGCACCGACACCGCGCGGATTTTCGCCTACAGCCCGGTCGAGGGACTGGTCTCCTTCCGCTGGGACGGCACCGACGTGAAGCCCCACCTTCGCGTCACCGGCCCGCCCTCGCCGTTCGGGGGTTCGCCGCACGAAGACGATGAATACGTGTACCTGCCGCGCCGGCTCGCCCCGGTGCGCGCCGACCTGCTCATGGCGCATCCCGCCACGGGCTCCGACCTGGAACAGAATCCCCAGGCGCCGCCCGCGGGCCTCGTCATCATGGCGCCGCAGGGCGACCTCGCGCTCGCGCAGGTCGGGAACGATCTCTACACCATCCAGGTCCCGGTCACCGGCGGTCCCACGCCGATGGTGAGCGTGGCCCAGCTCCAGGGCGGCCCGGTCCCGGTCAGGAAGCTCAATGACGTGGCGGGGGAATTCGCGGCCTGGGGCAGTGACGGGCGCACGATCTACTGGGCCCTCGGCAACGCGCTGTTCAGCTACAACCTCGATCGCGCCAAGGTCGTGGAGGACAGCCTCAAGGAAGTCGAGAAGGCCAAGGCGGACAGCACGAAGAAGGCGGGAGCCGCGGCCGACAGCCTCAAGCGACTGCAGGCCAGGTCCGACAGCCTGACCAAGGCGAGTGCGCCGGTGCCCGATTCGATCCGCATCGCCCTCGAGGGCCTCACGACCCGCGCGACGGCCGATTCGATTGCCAGGGCACGCGCCGACAGCATCAAGAAGGCGGCCGCGGCCGACAGCACGAAGAAGAAGCCGGAGGAGAAGCCGGGGTACAAACCGGCGGAGCAGCGCGTCAAGATCGACCTCCAGCGAGATACCCCGCGCGGCACCGCGGTGCTGCGTGGCGCGCGCGTCATCACCATGAAGGGCAAGGAAGTGATCGAGAACGCCGACATCGTGGTGAAGGACAACCGCATCCTGGCGATCGGTGCGCGCGGCCAGGTCCAAGTGCCGGGAGGCGCCAAGGTGATCGACATGACGGGGAAGACGATCGTCCCCGGCTTCATCGACCTCCACTACCACCCGCAGTGGCTGCACGCCGAGTTCCACGAGGCGCAGCCGTGGACCCACCTGGCTACGCTCGCGTATGGCGCCACGACGACCCGCGATCCGCAGACCGCGACGTCGGACGTGATGAGCTACCAGGATCGCGTGGAGACCGGTGCCGCGGTGGGTCCCCGGGTCTACTCGACCGGCCCCGGCGTCTTCGCGGCCGAAAACATTCGCGACCTCGACCACGCGAAGACGATCCTCAAGCGGTACGCGCAGTACTGGGACACCAAGACCCTCAAGATGTACATGTCGGGCAACCGCCAGCAGCGGCAATGGATCATCATGGCGGCCAAGGAAGTCGGCATCATGCCGACGACCGAGGGCGGGCTCGACTGGAAGCTCGACATGACGCACGCCATGGACGGCTATCCGGGCGTGGAGCACGCGCTCCCCATCGTGCCGCAGTATGACGACGTGGTCCAGCTCTTCAAGGCGACCCAGACCACCAACACTCCGACACTGGTGGTGTCC
>DATEOL010000106.1:0-3235 GCA_035274025.1 Gemmatimonadales bacterium
CGTTTGCGAGGCGCGGATGAGACGGGCTGGCGGGAGGACGGGCGGACGGGAGGTGAAGCGTCGGGCCGTCGTCCCGTCGTCCCGCCGTCTCGCCGCGGGAAAGATTGTCGCGTTGCTGAAATCCGAATATCCCGACGCGCACTGCGAGCTCGACTTCAGGACGCCGTACGAGCTGATCGTCGCCACCATTCTCTCCGCGCAGTGCACCGACGCGCGGGTCAACATGGTCACCCCCACGCTGTTTGCGCGTTACCCCACGGCGAAGGCGCTGAGTGAGGCCGACTCCACCGACGTGGAAGACATCGTCCGGTCCACCGGGTTCTTCCGGAACAAGACGAAGAGCCTGATCGGCATGGCGAGCGCGCTGGTCGCGGATCATGGCGGCCAGGTGCCCGCGGAGATGGAAGCGCTGCGGGTCCTTCCCGGTGTCGGTCGGAAGACCGCCAACGTGGTGCTCGGAAACGCCTTTGGAAAGAACGAAGGCATCACGGTCGACACCCACGTCACCCGGCTTGCCAACCTCCTCGGTCTTACGACGGAGACCGACCCGATCAAGATCGAACGGGACCTCATGAAGCTGGTCGATCGGGAGGATTGGACCCTGGTCTCGCACCTGCTGATCTGGCATGGCAGGAGAGTGTGTATTGCCAGACGGCCGAAGTGCGGTCGGTGCGTGCTGGCCAAGCTATGCCCGTCGGTACAACCCGACCGACTGACCGACTGACCGACCCTGTGTCCCTGCAGTCCGCCCGCTCCGCCTATCTCAAGTCCGCCGCCCATCAACCGGTCCAGTGGCGCGAGTGGGGAGACGAGGCCTTCGCGGCCGCGCGTGACCAGGATCGACCCGTGCTCCTCGATATCGGCGCGGTCTGGTGCCACTGGTGCCATGTCATGGACGGTGAGTCCTATGAGGACGCGTCACTCGCCGGTTTCCTGAACCAGCATTTCATCTGCATCAAGGTGGATCGCGACGAGCGGCCCGACGTGGATACGCGGTACCAGCGCGCGGTGCAGACGATGACCGGTCAGGGCGGTTGGCCGCTGACCGCCTTCCTGACGCCCGGCGGCGAAGTGTTCTACGGCGGGACCTACTTCCCGCCGGAGGATCGGTACGGTCGTCCAGGATTCCGGACGGTGCTGGGGCAGGTGCTTCGCTTCTGGCGGGAGGATCGTGAGCGCGCGCTCGAACACGCGGCCTCGATCCGTCGCGCGATCGCGGAACGCACCGCAGCTCCCGCGGCCGAAGCCCTGACACCCTCGGCGCCCCTCGCCGCGGAGCGGCGCATGCTCGCCTTCTTCGACCCGGTATTCGCAGGATTCGGCAGCGCCCCGAAGTTCCCCCACCCCGGTGGCATCCGGTTCCTGCTCACGCGATGGGTCGACGGCGGCTCCAGCGAGTCGCTGCTCGCCGCCCGCGAGACCCTGCGCGCGATGGCGCGGGGCGGGATCCATGATCACCTCGGCGGCGGCTTCCACCGCTACAGCGTCGACCGCCAGTGGATGATCCCGCACTTCGAGAAGATGAGTTACGACAACTCGGAGCTGCTGCGTGCCTACGCCGACGCCGCGGCGTTGCTCGATGACGACGAGCTGCGCGCCGCGGCGGCCAGCATCGTGCGCTGGGTCCGGGAGGTGCTGGCGCTCGATGGTGGTGGCTACGGCACCAGCCAGGACGCGGACATCGGTCCCGACGATGACGGCAGCTACTTCACCTGGACCCAGGAAGAGATGGCGGCGGTGCTGACTCCGCCGGAGCTCGAGGTGGCGACGACGCGATTCGGGCTCGGCACCGCGGGCGTGATGCCGCACGATCCCGCACGCAATGTGCTCTTCGATGCAGGGCAGGCGGGAGGGCGGGATGACGTAGTGTTCGAGTCAGCAGCCAGAAAACTCCGGGCGGCAAGGGCAAGCCGCCCAACACCCTTCGTCGACCGCACGGCGTACACGTCGTGGAACGCAATGATGGTGAGCTCGATGCTTCGCGCAGCCGCAGTGCTGGACGACGCCTGGGCGCGCGAGCAGGCACTCGCGACCCTCACGAACCTGAAAGCACTTCCCGACCACCCGCCGTCCCGCCTTCCCCACGCCGCAGGCGTCGATGGCCTCCTCGAGGACCAGGTCTTCACCGCTGCCGCGGCGATCGATGCATTCGAGGTGACCGGCGACTCCTCATGGCTCGACTGGAGCGTCGCGATCATGGAGGCGACCTGGGACGCGCACCATGACAGAGGTGGCGGGCTGCGCGACATCGCCCAGGACCGTGGCGGCACGGGCCTGCTCGACGTGAGTCAGGTGCCGATCGAAGACGCGCCGGTTCCGTCACCAAATGGCGTCGCGGCGGAAGTGTGCGCGAGGCTTCATGCCCACACCGCCGAGCCCCGCTGGGCCGTGCGGCACCGCACGCTGGTCGAGGCCTTCGCGAGCATCGGTCCGTCGCTCGGTCTCCATGGCGCCGCCTGGTGCCTCGGCGCCGACTGGCTGCTCAACCCGCCTGCCCACCTGGTCGTCGTCGGTGCGGATGGCGACGCGGTCGCCGACGGCATGCACCGGGCCGCGCTCGCGGCCGCCGTGCCTCGCCGGGTCATTCGGCGGCTGCGGCCGGCCGATGATCCGGGCACGCTGCCCGCCGAGCTGCTCGCGATGCTGGCCGGAAGCGGTCCAGCCGGGTATGTGTGTGTAGGTACGCGATGTCTCGCGCCGGCCCGTACCCTCGAAGAGTGGAGCCGGCGATTGGCCGAGGTAACGCGGAAGGCCCCGGGTTAGTTTTGGTGCCCGGTCGAGAAACCCTTTTCGCCCTTTGAGCCCTGCGAGCCCTTGAGACCAGCATGAAGACCGCAACCATCGTTACCAGCCGCGGCACCATTGTCGCTGACCTCTTCGATGAAGAGACCCCGAAAACCGTCGAGAATTTCGAAACCCTGGCCAACAAGGGCTTCTACGACGGGACCCGGTTCCATCGTGTCATTCCCAACTTCATGATCCAGGGTGGTGATCCGCTTTCGAAAAACCCCAACGATCGTCTGGTCGGGACGGGCGGGCCGGGGTACAAGATCAAGTGCGAGACCCACCGCAACACCCACAAGCACGTCGCGGGCACGCTCTCGATGGCGCATGCGGGCAAGGACACCGGCGGAAGCCAGTTCTTCATCTGCCATTCCCCGCAGGGCCATCTGGATGGGGTCCACACGGTCTTCGGGCAGGTGAAGACCGGCATGGACGTCGTCAATGCCATCAA
>DATEOL010000107.1:0-3792 GCA_035274025.1 Gemmatimonadales bacterium
TGGGGAATCACCGATCCAATTCGGCTCACGGCTCACGGCTTACGGCTCACGGCTCACGGCTCACGGCTCACGGCTCACGGCTTACCGGTGACGATGCCGGTCATCATTGCGATCGTTGTGCCGATCAGGGTCGCCGTCGCGGTAGTATCGGCCGTCCCGCTCCCACACCTCGACCTCGCGGCAGCCCTTGCGATGGCCGTCGTAGTAAACCCGATCGCGGGGATCGTAGTACACGGTGCGCCTCGCATACCCGTGGCCGTGCTTGAAATGACCCTTGCCGTGCCAGCGCTCCACGTAGACCACGCGAGGTTGCACATACACCGGACGCTCCACGTAGACCACGCGTGCCCTCGGCCTGGCGACGATCACGGGCTGGCCCACCGTGATCACCCCGCCAACAGGACCGCCGCCAATGATGATGGTCCCGCTCACCTGGGCATTCGCCGCGGGGGCGAGGCCGAGCAGTCCGGCCGCGAACAATGCATGAACGCGCATGGATTCCTCCAGAGGGTTGGTGCGTCCGCGACAGCGAAAGGCACGGCTTGTGCCATTCGCCGAACATCGCGTCCGGCATGGAGATGCGCGTTTCGGAGTGATCGCGTGTCGTCCGCGGCGCGGGACATGCGCGACTCGCGAGGGGACACCGGCGATGCTACTCCATCGGCCACCTATATTGAGGCGTGCCGACCTCACAAGTCACCGTCGCAAAGGAGTCCCTCCGTTTTTCGGCAGCGCACTTTCTCACCCTGCCGGGACACGTGTGCGAACGGCTGCACGGACACAATTACCGCGTCGCGGTCACGGTCGCCGGCCCGGTCGATCCGGCCACCGGCTTCGTGGTCGACTTCGCCGTGCTCAAGCGCGTGGTGCAGGCGGCGATCGAGCCGCTGGATCATCGTGTGCTGGTGCCGAGCACCAATCCCTCCCTTCGCGTCCATGACGCGGAGGGACAGGTCATCGTCGACTATACCAGGCCAGGATGGCTGGTCGTGCCGGCGGAACACGCATGCCTGATCCCCGTCGCGCAGACCACCGCGGAAGTCATGGCGGAGTGGATCGCGAAGAGGGTCTGGGACGAGCTCCGGAAGGCCGGGAATGCCGGCCTGACCCGGATGGTGCTGGAGCTGGAAGAAAGCACCGGGCAGTCCGCGCGGGCGGAACTCAGGGTATGATCGGGGTAGGCAGGAGGTAGGCGGTTTCTCGCGACTCGTGACTCGCGACTCGCGACCAATTGGAGCGACACATGGTCCGTACTGATCGCACATACTCTGAAGCAGAGATTCTCGCCCAGCTGCGCGAGCTCCCCGGATGGGTCTATCGCGACGGCGCGATCCGTCGCGTCTTCAACACCGAAGGCTGGCCATGGACGATGCTGACGGTGAACGCGATCGCGTTCGCGTGCGAGTCGGCGGGGCACCACCCTGACATGGCGGTTCAATGGTCGAAGATCGAAGTCGCCCTGTGGACCCACAGCGCGAAGGGAATCACCGAGAAGGACTTCGAGACAGCGGCCTTGATCGAGCGGACGGTCCTCTGGCACCCCGACTCGGAGAGCTCGCTCAGCGGCCCCCCAAAGCCGTTCGTGCGCTGACGCGGTAGATCGCGTCCTCGGTGACGACGAGATCCATGCGCTCGTCACCGGCAACCATCGGGACATTCTCCACCACCTGGCACTCGAAGGCGAGTGCGATGCGCAGCGGTCCGGGCCCGGCCCGCTGGAGCAGCCGGTCGTAGAAGCCCTTGCCATGTCCCAGTCGCCCGCCGTCGCGATCGAATGCCACGCCGGGAATCAACAGCAGTCCGGCGTCCTCCGGCGGGAGCATTCGTGCCGGTGACGCCGCCAGGCCAGGCGGGGGCTCCAGCAGCCCGAACGAGACCGGGACCAGCTCCGCCATGGAAAGAATCCGCGCGAGATGGAGATCGTTCCCGGCCCGCCAGGGCACGGCGACCGTGACGTCCCTCGCCAGCGCGTCTTCGATCGCCGCAACCGTCGACACTTCCTCACCGACCCCGACATAGCTCGCGATCGTGCCCGCGCGCCCGAATTCCGGAAGCGAGCGCAGTCGCGCCTCGATGGCCAGGCTGCGCGGGCCGCGGTCGGTCAGGGCAGACCGGCGAGCGAGCACCTCGCGCCGGAGTGCCGCCTTGTCCATGGAGTTCAGTCGCCGAAGCTGATGCCGAGACTTCGGGCAGTCATGATGACGCCGCTCTCCAGCGGGACGAGGCGCGTGCGCCCGACGACATCCGCCAGGCTTCGACGCTCGACATTGGGAGGCGAGTACACCACGAGGGATCCGAACGCGCCGTCGGCGATCGCGCGGACCGCCGCGGATCCGAACCGAAGCGCGAGCAGCCGGTCGAAGGTGGTGGGCGAGCCACCGCGCTGCAGGTGTCCGAGGACGAGTGTCCGGGTCTCCTTGCCGGTCTCCCGCGCGATCAGGTCCGCGATCTGCGCCGCGATGCCGCCCAGGCGCTCGACCTGTCCCACCCGTCCCCGCTCGAGGAGCGCCAGTTCGCCGTCCCTCGGCGTGGCGCCTTCCGCGACCACCACGATCCCGAAGCGCTTGCCCTGCGATTCACGGTCGCGAATCGCCTGGCACACCTTCTCGCTGTCGAAGGGAATTTCGGGGATGAGGATCACGTCGGCGTCGCCCGAGATGCCGCTGTGGAGCGCGATCCATCCGGTATAGCGCCCCATCAGCTCGACGACCATCACGCGATCGTGGCTCATCGCGGTCGAGACCAGCTTGTCGATCGCCTCGGTCGCCGTGCTCACGGCGGTGTCGAACCCGAAGGTGCTCTCGGTTCCCCAGACGTCATTGTCGATCGTCTTGGGAACGCCGACGACCGGCATGCCCTTGAGCCAGAGATCGTGCGCGATGCTGAGGCTGCCGTCGCCACCGATGATGACCAGCGCGTCGACGCCGGCATCACGGAGCGCCTTGATCAACTCGTCGGAACGATCCACCTCGATGGCGTGACCGTCCTTGTCGACCGAGGGCCACCGGAAGGGATTGCCCCGGTTGGAAGCGCCGAGGATGGTGCCACCGAGCTGGGTAATGCCGCGGACCTCTTCGGGACCGAGCGGCATGAGGCCATGGGTCCAGGCCAATTTCCGCCGCTCCGGCCCGAGCCACGCCGCGCCGGCGCCTTCGCCCCGGGAAAGGAGGCTGCCGAAACCGCGCAGGATGCCGGCACAGGTCCAGCCCCGCGCCGTGGCGGACAGCACCACGGCACGAATGACAGCGTTGAGTCCGGGGGCGTCGCCGCCTCCGGTTGAGATCGCAATCTTCACCGGGACTGCTTGGCGCGAATGGCCTCGACGACCTCGCCGGGCTGGGCGTGGCGTCCGACCCGCTTCTTGGAGAACACGACCGCTCCGTCCAGGGTCACCTCGAAGATCCCTCCACTACCTGGAATGAGCTTCACTTCCAGGTCGGGGAAGCTTTCCTTGAGCTCGGCCGCCACCCGGGCGGCCCGTGGCTCGTAGTTTCAAACGACGCAGTACGTGATTATGGCGCGCATGGGGGACAATCTAGTCGCGACTACTTTTGGTGCCATGCGGCCGTTCTTCCTGCTAGGCATGCTCGTGACTTCGCTCCAGGCCCAGACGGTCAGGCCTGCTCCGGCCACGCCGCCCCGCCCCGTCAACACCGGGGACTGGTCCACCGCCTCGGGGGACCCGGGAGCCAACCGGTTCAGTCCCCTCACCCAGATTTCGAAGGCCAACGTCGGCTCGCTCAAGGTGCTGTGGACTTTCGCCACCGGCTCCCTTCGCGCGCACGAGGGCAA
>DATEOL010000108.1:0-7307 GCA_035274025.1 Gemmatimonadales bacterium
CCCCGCTGGAACGACCTGTACGACGCGGGAGCTGGTCCCGTCGGGATTCGGTCCCACCGTTATTTCGACGGCGCGGTCGACCGTATTCTCGAACGGCGCGAAGACGCTGGTCGTGGCGTCGAGCGGTATGCCGTTCACCGCCAGGAGGTACTCGCCGGCCTGGACGTTCACCCCCGGCTCGGTGAGGGGCGCGCGCAGCGTGGGATTCCAGTTGACGCCGCCCAGCACGCGCTTGATCCGCCACTTCCCGTTGGCCACTTCGTAGTCCGCGCCGAGGAGGCCGACACCCACCCGTCTGGGATTCTCCAGCCGCTGTCCCGGGCCCTGGTAGCTGTGTCCAACCCGAAGCTCGGAAAGCATCCAGCGGATCACGCGATCGAGGTCACCTCGGGACGCGAGCGAGGGCAGGAATGCCGCGTACTTGGCCTTCTCGGCATTCCAGTCGGCTCCGTGGTAATTGGTGGCGTAGAAGTAGTCGCGGTTGATCCGCCACGCTTCATCCAGCATCTGGGCCCACTCCGCCCGGGGCTCGATGCGGATATCGGCGTTGGCGAGGTCGATCCGGCCTTCACCGGGCTTCGCCGCGGCCGTCGCGGTCATGAACCAGTTGTTGCCCTGACGATAGAGCAGCTTTTTTCCGTCGCCGGTGAGCGCCGCGAAGTTGGCTTCCGGAATGACGAGATCGTCCTTCCGCTTGGTCACGTCGTACCGCCGGATGGCGAACTTCCCGTCGGTGTTCCTGATATACCACACCTGTCCCGCCTCACCGGTCTGGAGAAACTCGATCTCGGCCGCGGGAATCGGGAAGGCGACGATGCGGTTCTCGATTCCTTCCAGATCGACAACGGTCGGTTGGGGCGGTTGCGGCGGTTGAGGCGGTTGAGGCGGTTGAGTCGGTTGGGACGGTTGGGCCTTTTCTTCGTCACTCTCCTTCGCGAACGGATTTGGGGTGTCCTTGCCCAGGGCGATGGCGTAGATCGCGCGGGTGCGCCGGAGGCCCGAGTTGCTCTGCGCGAACCAGTCGAGCTCGGGGCCCGCATCGGTGGACGCAAGGACGTAGAGATACTTGCCGTTCCGGTCGAACGCGGGCTGGCTCACGGCCGCGAGTCCGTCGGTGACCTGGGTCGACTTGTCGTTGTCCGCGTCGTAGAGGTAGAGCGCGCTCACCAGGGCATGCGGCAGGTTGGTATAGGCGAGCCAGCGCGAATCGCTCGCCCAGGCAAAGGTGATCGAGACAGTGGGCGTGTAGATCTTGTTCGACGCCACCTTCCGGACCTTCGCGGTCGCCACGTCCATCACGAAGATGCTCTGCGAATTGTCCCGCCAGGCCATCCGCTTGCCATCGGGCGACCACTGGAGGTCGAAGTAGAAGCCCGCGCCCTGCGCGTCGAGCACCCGATGCTGTCCCTTGCCATCGGCGGGCGCAATGTGGAGCCGGTTCTCGCCGCCCTGGTCCGAGAAGAACGCGATCGACTTCCCGTCGGGAGACCACGCGGGGGACTTCTCATTCGCGCCGGGGGTGCTCGTGAGGTTCCGGGGATCGCCCTTTTCCGCGGGGACCGTGACGATCTCGCCCCGCATCTCGAACGCGACCCGCGCGCCGGTCGGCGAGGGCGACGCCGCGCGCACGAACTCCGAGCCCTCGACCCAGCGGGGCCGCGTCTCGCGCAGGTCCGCGGGCACATCGATCGCGAGCTTCTGGGACTTGCCCGACATGGGGTCGAGCAGGAAGAGCCAGCCCGCCTGCTCGTAGACGATCTTCCCGCCGCCCGCCGAGGCCGACATCACCGGAAGGTCGGTGTGATTGGTGATCCGGGTGACCGCCTTCGAGCCCCGGTCGTACTTGTAGATGTTGAACTCGCCCTCGCGATCGGAGCGGAACCAGACCTGGTTGGCGTCGAGCCACATGCCATCGACGTCATTGGAGTAGCCCTGCGGCTGCGGCACCTTCTCCACATCCCAGCCGCTGGTGTTGATGAGCCAGAGCTGGGAGATCCGCCCGCCGCGATAGCCCTTCCACTGCTCGAAGGCGCGGCCGATCGGATTGTAGGCGAGCGAGCGACCATCGGGTGAATAGGAGGCCTGCGCGCCGTTCGGGATCGGCAGCATCTCCTCGGGTCCGCCCCCGACCGCGACGGTCCAGAGCTGGGAGTAGCGCTGCGACCAGTCGGTGCGACTCGAGGTGAAGAGGACGCGCTTGCCGTCGCGGGTGAACGCCTGCGGCAGGTCGTTGCCGGGATGCCAGGTGAGACGCCGTACCTCGCCGCCCGCGGCGGGGACGACGTACACGTCGACGTTCCCGTCGTAGTTGCCGGCGAAGGCGAGCCACTGGCCGTCATCGGAAAAGACCGGATTGCTCTCGTCGCCGTCGGCGGTGGTGATGCGACGGACGTCGCTGCCGTCGAGCTTCGCGGTCCACACGTCACCGGCGTAAATGAACGCGACGTGGGAGGAGCTCACCGCGGGCTGCGCGAGCATTCTCGTTCCGCCATTCTGGGCGACGAGGGTGCCGGGAATGGCGAGCGTAAGAACCGTTTTGAGGATTGCGCGCATGTTGATCTCCGGGATGAACGCCGGCGTAGGGTGTGCTGGACCAGGAAACCGCAGGTGACGCAGATTCGCGCAGATGACTCTCGTGCGGCTCTAACCACCGCCCCCGTCACACTGCGTTCGACATTTCTTTCTTACAACAAAGCCACTCTAACATGACCCCGTGAACGGCGTCCCGGGAGTCATCTGCGTGAATCTGCGTCATCTGGAGATTCCCCGTCAGAGGGCCGGATCTCTAACAGCAACGAGTTGGTCCACCGGAGTATCGGGCGGTCACGTACTGGTCGAAAAATTCCCGCTCGCTCGGCACCGCGCACTGCGGATGCCGGCGCTTCATGTGTTCGACGAAGGTTGCGTAGTCCGGCATCCCGACGATGCGACGGATCGTCGAGGCGATGAGACGAACAGACGATGCGACCTCGCTGCGCTCACGCATAAGCCGACTCCACGTAGGCCGCTTCCTTCGTCTCCGCGGGCTTCCGGCCACGCAGCACCGCGATCCACTCCCGGGCCGACGCGATCACCAGCACCACGGTGATCGTCATGAATACTGCTGCTACGACCGCGTCGAGCCGGTCGTTGAAGATGAGTCGCGCGCCGATCGCCGGATCGAGCGCGCCGGTCGCGATCTGGTCCCGGACCCGGGTGGCGTGGGAGAGGAAGCCGAGCCGCGGATCAGCCGCGAAGATCTTCTGCCATCCCGCGGTGAGGCACACGATCAGGAGCCAGGTCAGGGGAAGCAGCGTCGTCCAGGCGTAGCGCTGCTTGCCGCCCTTGATGAGGAGCGTGGTCCCGACGCAGAGCGCCACCGCCGCGAGCAGCTGGTTACTGATGCCGAAGAGGGGCCAGAGCGAATTGATCCCGCCCAGCGGATCGGTCACGCCCTGGAGCAGGAAGTAACCCCAGCCGGCGCAGACCGCGATCGACGAGAGGATGATGCTCGGATACCAGGAGGTGCGGGCGAGCGGCTTCCAGAAATGCCCCCCCAGCTCCTGGAACATGAAGCGCCCGACCCGGGTGCCGGCGTCGAGCGTCGTCAGGATGAAGAGCGCCTCGAACATGATCGCGAAGTGGTACCAGAGCGCCATCATCCCCTGGCCCAGGACGCTGCTGAAGATCGAGGCCATGCCGACGGCGAGTGACGTGGCGCCCCCGGTCCGCCCGATGATGGAGTTCTCGCCCACCGAGGCCGCGAGGGCGGTGAGGGTCTCGGGCGTCACGGAGAATCCCCAGCCTCGGATGGCTTCCGCAGCGGAATCCACACTCCCGCCCAGCGAGGCGAGCGGCGCGTTGATTGCGAAGTAGACACCGGGATGAAGCGCGGTCGCGGCCGCGAGCGCCATCACCGCGACGAACGACTCCATCAGCATCCCGCCGTAGCCGATGACGCGCGCGTCCTTCTCCTGCCGGATCATCTTGGGCGTGGTGCCCGAGGAGACCAGCGCGTGGAACCCGCTGATGGCACCACACGCGATGGTGATGAAGCAGAAGGGGAAGATCTTCCCCGCGAAGACCGGCCCGGTTCCGTCGATGAAGCGGGTGACGGCGGGCATCTGGATCGGCGGCACCACGAGCAGCAGCCCGAGCGCAAGCAGCGCGATGGTGCCGATCTTCATGAAGGTGCTGAGGTAGTCGCGCGGCAGCAGCAGCATCCACACCGGCAGCACGCTCGCCGCGAACCCGTAGACGATGATCGACCAGGCGATCGTCGTGCCGCCGTGACGGAAGAGCGGGGCCAGGGTCGCGGACTCGGCGACCCAGTGCCCCCCGACCAGCGCGAGCATCAGCCCTACGATGCCAACCAGCGTCGCCTCCACGGTGTGGCCGGGCCGCCAGACCTTCATCCAGAATCCCATCAGGAACGCGATCGGAATGGTGCAGAGCAGGGTGAAGACGCCCCATGGACTGTCCTTGAGGGCGTTCACGATGACGAGTGCCAGCACCGCGAGCAGGATGATCATGATCGCGAGGATCGCGACCATCGCGACGAGTCCGGGCAGCGGTCCGATCTCCTCCTTCGCCATCTGCCCGAGGGACTTGCCGTCGCGACGCATCGAGCCGAACAGGATGATGAAGTCCTGCACCGCACCGCCGAGCACCACGCCGAACACGATCCAGATGACGCCGGGGAGGTAGCCGAACTGCGCGGCGAGGACCGGACCGACGAGCGGACCGGCGCCGGCGATCGCGGCGAAGTGGTGGCCGAATAGCACCCACCGCGACGTCGGTATGAAGTCGCGGCCGTTCTCCAGTCGCTCGGCGGGAGTCGCGCGACGGTTGTCGAGGCCGAAGACGCGGGTGGCCAGGAAACGCGAGTATACGCGGTATCCGACCAGGTAGGTCCCCAGGGCGGCGAGGACCAGCCACGCCGCGCTGATGGTCTCGCCGCGGTTCAGTGCGAGCATGCCCCAGGCAACCGCCCCGAGGGCGCTGACCGCGATCCAGAGCAGTTTTGTCATATGGTGCGAATGTAGAGGAAGACGGTTGGGACGGATAGGACGGTTGGGGCGGATAAGGCGGATAAGACGGATGAGGGAAGAATGATCCCATCCCGCCCCATCCGCCCCATCCGCCTCATCCGCCCCATCCGTCTCATCCGCCCCGTATTGCGATGCCCGATTACGACCCGTAGCTTCGTCCTCCCATGCCTTACCCCTCCTTCGGCCCATTGTCGGCGCGCTCCCAGGTCGGTGAAGCCGGCAGCGTTCTCGAGGAGCCGCGGTATTCACCGCTGATCGGTGAAGGGCATCGAGGAAAGACGGTCCTGGTCACCGGCGGCGCCACGGGCCTCGGCCGCTCGATCTGCCTCGAGTTCGGCCGCATCGGCTGCAACGTGGCGTTCTGTTTCGTCGGCATGCCGGGTCGCGACGTGCGGGAGCAGGCCCTCCTCACCGAGACGACCCTGAGCGCGATGGGCGTCGGGGTCTATGCCGATGTCTGCGATGTCCGCGACCGTCACGCTGTCGCGGAGTTCGTGTATCAGGTCTGCGATCGATTCGACACCATCCACTATCTCGTCAACAACGCGGGCATCGCCAACGACGGAGCGCTCTGGCGACTGTCACCCCAGGACTGGGCCGAGGTGATGGACACCAACCTCACCGGCGCTTTCAACTGCATCAGCGCCGTGGCTCCCATCTATCGGGGACAGCGCTACGGCAAGATCGTGAGCGTGTCGACCCATCAGGCCGATCATCCGGGGTTCGGCGTGGCGCCGTACGCGGCGAGCAAGGCGGGACTCGAGGGACTGACCAGGGCGGCGGCCGTCGACCTCGGTCCGTCGAACGTCAACGTGAACGCCGTCGCTCCCGGATTTGTCCGGACCGAGCGCCTCGAGCAGCTGCCGGGCGAGGTGATCGAGCGGGCCAAGAAGGGCGCAGTACTCGGCCGGATCGCGGAGCCCTCCGATGTAGCGCAGGTGGTTGCCTTCCTCTGTTCCGAAGCCGCCCGCCATATCACCGGGCAGGTCCTCGTCGTCGACGGGGGCCTTTCCCTCGGCTGACAAGCCCCCAGGCCCTGATGCCCTAAAGGCCTAAGGCATCAAGCCTTAGGCGTCTACGATCAATACGGCGGGCCTTAGGGCTTTAGGGCCTTAGGCCTTAGTTTTGGGTATGCGAATGCTGCTCGCGCTCGCCTTCCTGGCCCTGTTCCGGCCACTGGCGCTCAGCGCACAAAACCAGAAGGATCTGCGGAGCCGGGAGCAGAAGCGAACCGGCCTGGTCCGCGAGAGTCTCGCTGGTCAGAATGTCCCGGTCATGCCGATCACCATGATCACCCGGGACACCTCCGTTACCGATTCCCTCTTCCACCAGTCCAGGCCGGTCTTGATGGGCTGGGCCGACTCGGTGCTGGCCGAAGCGTTGATTCTGGCAGCGCCCGAGATCTCCTGGCTGTATGGGGCGGAGCTCAATCGGGTCGCGCGCCGTGGCGCGGGAATGCTGCCAGAACCGGCCAAGATGGGGCAGGCGATCCTTCGTTCCGAGAAGATGAAGACGGTTCCGGACCCGACGCGTTCGAACTTCCGGATGCTCGCGGCGCTCGCGGGGGGCCGGTACATCTTTGTTCCCGCCTCGGTCGCCTTCGGCCATGACTCGACCGGGGCGCTCATGGCGACACTCGCTGCCGCGCTCACGGACACGCGGTCGGGCGCCGTACTCTGGCACACGCTGGCCATCGGCCGGGGCGAGAATCCCCGCGAAGCCCTCTTCAAGACGGTGGAATACTTCCTCCCCGATCAGTCCACTCCTCCATGACGTACCATGCGACGCTGATCCCGGGTGACGGGATCGGTCCCGAGATCACCGCCGCAACGCTGCAGGTGCTCTCCGCCACCGGTGTGGCCTTCGAGTGGGACGAGCAGCTCGCCGGAATGGCCGCGGTCGACAAGGCCGGAACGCCCATTCCCGAGGCGACGCTGCAGAGCATCCGGGAGCGGAAGCTCGCGCTCAAGGGTCCGCTCACTACGCCGGTCGGCACCGGCTTCCGCTCGGTGAACGTGGCGCTCCGGAAGGAATTCGAGCTCTATGCGAACCTGCGGCCCGCGTTCACGATCCTGCCGGGCCGCTACGACAAGATCGACATCGTGCTGGTGCGGGAGAACCTCGAAGGGCTCTACTCCGGCGTCGAGCACTTCATCCACATCGGCAGCGATCCGCGCGCGGTCGCGGTGTCGGAGGCGATCCTCTCGCGCCAGGGCGCCGAACGAATCATCCGCTTCGCGTTCGACTATGCGCTGACCCATGGACGCAAGAAGGTCA
>DATEOL010000109.1:0-4334 GCA_035274025.1 Gemmatimonadales bacterium
ATGCAGCTGGCCGATCGGGTCGCCGTGCCGGGCCCGGATTGGCCGATGCCGCCCGGCATGGAGGGCCCGCTGTCCAAGTTCGGCTTCTCCCCGCACACCATGTGGTTCGGCTGCATGGGGCAGTACGACCTCCCGCGCTGGCGCGAAGGCGGGATCACGTCGCAGCTCTGCGCCATCTACCTCGACGACAACTGGCTGCGCGATCCGTTCCGCCGCGGAATGGAGATGGTCTGGAATCTCCACGACCAGGTCGCCCGGACCGACGGGCTGGTCCTCGCCACGACGGTGCGGGAGATCCGCCAGGCCAAGCAGGACGGCACCGTGGCACTGGTCCTCACGTTCGAGGGCTGCGATCCCCTGGCCAGCGACCCGCGGATGCTCGACCTCTATCACGCGATGGGACTCCGCGCCGCGAGCCTCACCCACACGCGACGGAACGTGTATGCCGACGGTTGCTGGGCCGCCGACAAGCAGGGCGGGCTCACCGCGCTGGGGCGGCAGGTCATCGAGCGACTGAATCACCTGCGCATCGTGATCGACCTGGTGCACATCGGCGAGGTGGGATTCTGGGAGATCCTCGAGATGACCGATCGCCCGGTCATTCTCTCGCATTCGACCTCGACCCAGTTTGCCGACACCTCGCCCGAGGGACAGGAGCTCGCCGGCGGTCGATTGCCCCGTCCCCGGCTGGAGCTGCCGCGCGATCGGCCGAAACTCGAGGCGATTGCGAAGAACGGCGGGGTCCTCGGCCTGATCCATTTCGCCCACAAGTCGCTCGCCAACGTGGTGCGTGACATCGAGACCGCGCTCGACGTGATGGGGCCCGATCACATCGGACTGGGCAGTGACCACTACGGGTTCGAGTTTGCCCCCGAGGGGCTGGAGGACATCGCCGCGGTGCCGAGGCTTACTGACGCGCTGGTCGCGCGGGGGCATTCGGACGACGTGATTCTCAAGTTCCTGGGCGAGAATTACCTCCGGGTCTTCGAGACCGTCTGGGGCAATTGACTTGCAAGCAATAATCCTGGCTGCCGGCCGCGGATCCCGCCTCGGCGACCTCGGCAGCGACATCCCGAAGTGCCTCCTGTCCATCAATGGCCAGTCCTCGCTCGAACGGTATCGTCGGGCATTCGAGCGAGCTGGAATCGTCCAGGAGGTCATCGTCGTCGGGGGATACCGGATCGACCTGATGCGAGAGCGGCTGCCCGCCGGCTTTCGCCTCATCGAGAACGATCGCTTCGCGACGACCAACAGCCTCTACTCCCTCTGGCTTGCCCTCGAGAGCGCAGGTGACCAGCACGACCTCGCGGTCGTCCACGGCGACGTCGTCTACGAGCCTGATCTCCTGGGCCGGTTCCTGCGCGCGCCGCGCCGGAACGCGGTGCTGGTGGACGAGCTCAAGCCGTTCGACGGGCGGGAGCATCACGTGCGGGTCGCCGACGGCAGGGTTCGAGCGCTGAGCAACCAGGTTCCGGAGCAGGAATCGGCCGGCGAGGACGCCCAAGCCTTCAAGGTCGGACGCGAAAGCCTGGGCCTGGTCCGGCAATTTGTCCGCCACACGCTGGAGAAGGGTGGAGAGGGTCACTACGGCGGCCACGTCATGCAGGTGCTGATCGAGAAGGGATTGCTCCAGCCGGTCTACACCAACCAGCAGTTCTGGAGCGAGTTCGACACGGCGGACGATTACCGCCGCTGCAGCGAGCAGGTGGCGGGGATGGACGACAAGGTGGCGGTCTTTCCTTCCTACGGGACCGATGGCCTTCCGAATCCGGCAAAGACCGGCACCGAAGTATCGGGCAATGGGGCGTCCCGGTCATCGCTGCATCTCGGGCGACGGGTCGTTCAAGCCATCGCGAGGGGTGAGCTCCCCTGGCGGCTCCGGTGGGTTCCCGAATATGCCCGCGGATTGCGGCACTCTCCGCGGAGGGCCCTCCGGTTGTTTCCCGTCACGGCCAATGGCTCCCTGTCGCGCCGGGGACTGTGGCTCCAGTTGTATGGGCACGAGATGTTGCGCGCGGTGATGGACGCGTCCGAGGAAGTCGGGATCAAGCCGTTCCTCCTCTGGGGGACGCTGCTGGGATGCGTGCGCGATGGCGGCCTCATCTTCAACGACCACGACGTGGACATGGGACTGCTGGCCGCGGATTTCCGTCGTGTACCCGAGCTCAAGGCACGCATGGCGGCGCGGGGCTACTCGGTACGCCTCGACCTTCCGGGCAAGGTCTCGTTCCGGCATCCTCGGGTCGAGTGGCTCTGGCTCGACATCGACCGGCTGCACGAAATGCGTGACCACCTGTGGAGCATGAGTCCCGCCGAGTCGGACCCGGTGACATTCGCCTACGGATTCTCGCGCGAGAGCTTCGCGAGCCTCGAGACGCGGATGCTCGAAGGCGTGAAGGTGTACCTCCCGGCAGGCGCCGAAGAAGTGCTCGAGACGATTTACGGTACCTGGCGCATGCGGGAGGAGAAGAAGGAGGATTGGCTCCGCGGGCCGGCCAATCTGACGCTGTGGAAGCCGTCAGACAGCCGGCGATGGGCGGGGGAGTAGCAGGGTTGTCGGGTTCGAGCCCGGATTTGCGATTTCAGGGAGAACCTGATTCCGCAAACCTCCCTTCCGGAGCCACCCATGTCGCATCGTCCCTGCCTGGCCGCCATCTTCCTGTTGGCGGCCTGCAGCACCGAAGCCCCGCTGCCGACCGCGCCCTCCTTCAAGCCCGGCAGCGCCCCCGCCACTCCGCTCCTGGTCACCCCGACCCAGCTCTCCTTCACTCTGCCGGGGGGAGCCTCGCAGACCCTGACCGCGAAGGTGCAGTACGTCGGCGCCATCACCGCCGCCAGCTCCGATGCGACCGAGTGCGCTTCGGTCTCTCCCACGAGCGTCCCCGCCACCAAGCCACCGGGCAGCTCGCAGTACGTCGCCACATTCACGGTCACCCCGGTGGCACTGGGCGCGTGCACCATCAGGATCACCGACAAGAAGGGCCAGACGGTCGTCGTCCCGGTGAGCGTCGAGGGTTCCGTCAGCGGCGGTCACATCGTCTACACCTCGCTCCGCGACGGTAACCTCGAGATCTACATCATGGGGTCGACCGGCTCGACTCGCCTCACCAACACGAGCGCGCGGGAATGGGATCCGATTCTCTCGCCCGATGGGACGAAGATCCTGTTCGGTTCGGACCGCGACGGCACCGGCAGCCTCTATCGGATGAACGTGGACGGCACCAATGTCGTGAGACTCACCAATGGGCCAGGGGACATCGAACCGCAGTACTCGCCGGACGGAAGCAAGATCATCTTTGCCAGCTACCGGCTCGACTACGCCAATCCCGACCTCACCGGGTACTCGACCGATCTGTGGATCATGAACGCGGACGGCAGCAACCAGACCCTGGTGTATGACGGGGAGCTGGGGGCGAGTCACGGTCGCATCTCGCCCGATGGCACCCAGATCGTGTTCAACTACGGCTGGCACATCTTCCTGATGAACGCCGATGGGTCGAATGCCGTGCAGCTCACGACGGTGGAGAACAACATCACGCCGAGTTTCTCGCCTGACGGCACGAAGATCGTCTACGCCAGTGACGTCGGCAGCACGTTCTTCGAAGTGTGGGCAATGAATGTCGACGGCAGCTCGCCGACGCGACTGACGACCACCAACGCCGGGGCAGGGACGCCCACGTTCTCCCCTGATGGAACCCGCATCGTGTTCGGGCGCTCCAGCGGCGGCGACAACGGCGACATCTACGTGATCAACGCCGACGGTACCAACGAGGTGCGCTTGACGGCGAATCCGGCGCAGGACATCAAACCACGCTGGGGGAACTAGCCGGGAGAATTGGGGTCTGACCCCAATTCCCCCTAGTTGGTCGGGGTTGCCTGGCCGAGGCGGCGGGGTTCGGGGGGACGGTCGATCAGCTGCGCCCGCAAAGCATCGTGCGAGTCGATCAGCTGGGAGAGTTGTCCCTCGATTCTCTCGAACCGCTCCTCGAGCCCGCGGAGACCCTCGTCTGAGACCGTCTCGGGGCGCTCAGCTTCGAGCTCTCGGATCTTCCTGCGCGCACGCCACCAGGCGATCGCGAACCCCACGGTTCCGATCGCCATGACCTTCGCGGCCCCAAACAACAGGCCGAGAGCAAAACCGCTCAGTTCGGGATTCATCGTTCCTCCGGCCTGCCGCGCCCCTTGAGGTAGCGATCGAAGAATCGTATTGCCCGTTTGGACTGGTCCAGCCTGCTCGCCTCGGTCTGCACCGTGTGCGGCTCCGACGGGTAATACATCACCTCGAAGTCCTTGCCCAGCTCGATCAACCGCTGGACCAGTCGCGCTGCATCCTG
>DATEOL010000110.1:0-2693 GCA_035274025.1 Gemmatimonadales bacterium
GATCTCGAGGAGGCGCGCCGGGTGATGACCGCCGCCGGTCTCGCGGTCGGGGGCATCGATTCGGTGCCGGCGGACACCGATCGCGGCGTGGTGGTCTCGACCCGGCCGCCTGAGGGGACGCTTCGGGCGCCCGGCGCGCGAGTGGACCTCGTGGTGAGCCGCGGACCGGCGGCGGTCCGCATTCCCGAGGTGACGGGACTCACCGAAGTCGTGGCGCGCGAGCGCATCGAGGCAGCCGGTCTCCGGATCGGACTTGTCACCAAGCGGCGCGACAGTCGGGGCCGTCCCGGCACCGTGCTCAGTCAGCGCCCCAATCCGGGCTCATTCCTTCCCAAGGGAGGACGCGTGGACCTGGTCGTCAACGATCCGAGGGCACGATGACGCCGCGCATCGCACCCAGCGTCTTGTCGGCCGATTTGTCGCGCCTGCGGGAGCATGTCGGGCAGGCCGTCGCGGGTGGCGCGGAGTGGATGCACGTCGACGTGATGGACGGGCGCTTCGTACCGAACCTGACCTTCGGCGAGCCGATGATCCGCGCGCTCCGGAAGGTGACCGACCGGCCCCTCGATGTTCACCTGATGGTGGTCGAACCCGAGCACTACATTTCACGCTATCGGGACGCCGGGGCCCAGGTCTTCACCTTTCATCCCGAGGCCACGACCCACGTCCAGCGCCAGCTCGCTGCCGTCCGCGACGCGGGCATGAAGGCGGGACTGGCGCTGAATCCGGGCACCCCATTGGGGCTGCTGGAAGAGGTGGTGGACGACGTGGACCTCGTCCTGGTGATGTCGGTGAACCCGGGTTTCGGTGGCCAGGGCTATATCCCGGCGGCGACCCGGAAGATCCAGCGGGTCCGGGAGCTGCTCGACCGGCACCGCTCGAAGGCGGTGCTGGAAGTGGATGGCGGGATCACGACAGCTACCATCCGACAAGCGTATGCTGCCGGAGCGGATACCTTTGTAGCAGGCACGGCGGTGTTCGGGCAGCCGGATCCGGCCGCGGCGGTCCGGGAGCTCAAGGCGGCGTGCGGTACAGCCGTCTGACCGTCTGACCGTCTGACACGAGGAGTAACGCCTTCAAGCATTAGGATCTTGGGACTTTATATGTCAGGTGCCTTCAACCAGTGGAAGTGGGTCGCCATCACAGTCGGCAGCCTCCTGCTCGGCGCGATCCTCCTGGTCAAATTCGCGCCGGTTCCAGAAGGTGTGGAGGTGGGGCGACGGGCGCCGGATTTCAGTGCGCTGAACCTCGCTTCGGGTGACAGTGTGCGCTTCGCGGAAGAGTATGCGGGGCAGGTGACGCTGGTAAATATCTGGGCGACGTGGTGCCCGCCCTGCCGGGATGAGATGCCCGCGATGCAGGAGCTTTACGATTCACTCAAATCGCAAGGTTTTCGCATCGCAGCAATCAGTGTCGATGAAGGCGGCCTGGACGAGGTTCGCAAGTTCGTATCGAGATTTGGACTCACATTTGACATCTTGCACGACAACTCCGGTCGGGTCGACCAGCGATACCAGGTTACTGGATATCCTGAGAGCTTCCTGATCAATCGATCAGGAATCATTGTGAAGAAGGTGCTCTCCGCTCACTCCTGGAGCTCCAAGACGAATCGAGATGTGATTACACATCTCCTGGCGGGTGAATCATGAGGGGATCGTCACAGTGGAAGTGGGTCGGCATCATCGTCGGGGGCTTGGTCCTCGGCGCGATCGCGTTGGTCAAGTTTGCGCCGGTTCCCCAGGGCGTCGAGGTTGGTAAGCGGGCACCGGATTTCCGCGCGCTCAACATTGCGACCGGCGACACCATTTCCTTCAAGGAGAAGTACGGCGGACAGGTCACGCTGGTGAACATCTGGGCGACCTGGTGCCCGCCCTGCCGGGAAGAAATGCCCGCAATGCAGAAGCTCTACGAAGCGCTCAAGGACAAGGGGTTCCGAATCGCGGCCGTGAGCATCGACGAAGGCAGCGTGAAGGACGTGACCGCGTTTACCCAGAGCCTGGGCCTCACCTTCGACATCCTGCACGACAAGTCGGGCAAGATCGAGACGATCTACCAGACCACGGGATATCCGGAAAGCTTCCTGATCGACAAGAACGGGATCATCGTGCGGAAGCAGATCGGCGAGCATCCGTGGAGCTCTTCCGCGAACCAGCGGATCGTCGCGGAGCTGCTGGGCGTCGAGCTGCCGGCGACGGCGGCTGCCGTGCCGGCCGATTCCACTTCGGGCAAGGATGGCTGAGCTCGTCCTCGGCATCGAGACCTCATGCGACGAGACGTCCGCGGCCGTCCTGAACGTTCAGGACGGCCGCGCTCAACTGAAGAGCCTGGTGATCCTTTCGCAGGATGTGCACCGGATCTTCGGTGGCGTGGTTCCCGAGCTCGCGAGCCGAGCGCATCTCCGGACCATCGCCCCGGTGGTGATCCAGGCGCTGCAGGAGGCAGGTGCCTCGGTTGACGACCTCACCGGCATCGCCGCCACCGCGGGACCGGGGCTGATCGGCCCACTGCTCGTCGGCTTCACCTACGGCAAGACGCTGGCCTGGCGGCGCGGTCTTCCATTCATCGGCGTCCATCACCTCGAGGGACATCTCTTCGCACCCACCCTCGAGGACCCCGACCTCGCTCCCCCCTTCGTGGCGCTGCTGGTGAGCGGTGGTCACACGATGCTGCTGCACGTGCCGGAATGGGGGAAC
>DATEOL010000111.1:0-2578 GCA_035274025.1 Gemmatimonadales bacterium
GGTTGGGGCGGTTGGGGCGGTTAGGGCGGTTGGGCGGTTAGGGCGGTTCGCGGAACTAAAACAGAAGGATTAGCGTTACACAGATACTGAACCGTCATAACCGTCCCAACCGCCTAACCGCCTTAACCGACTTAACCGCCCTAACCGCCCTAACCGCCCTAACCGCCCCAACGTATGATGCTCAACGGCCTCCACCACATAACCGCAATCACCGGCAACGCCCCGAAGAACGTCGAGTTCTATACCGGCATCATGGGACTTCGCCTCAACGCCAAGTCGGTCAACCAGGACGACCCCAGCGTCTACCACCTCTTCTATGGTGACGAGAACGCTCGTCCCGGCGCCGACATCACCTTCTTCGAATACCCCGGCGCGATTCCCGGCCGGGCCGGCGCGGGGATGGTGCACCGGATCGTTTGGCGTGTTGCCTCGACTAATGCCCTCGTCTTCTGGGCCGAGCGACTCCAGTCACTCGGCGTCGCGTACGAGCGGACCGAGGAATCGATAAGATTTTCTGACTTCGAGGGACTGGCCCACGAGCTGGTGGTGAACAAGACCGGAGACGATCCGCTCATCGCGGACCACCCAGACATCTCCCCCGAAGTTGCGCTCCAGGGGTTCGAGGGCGTGCGGGCCTACAGCCAGGCACCTGCGCTCACCGCGACGCTGCTCGAGCGGCTGCTGTCAGCGTCGAAGACCGGCGACAACCTCTGGGAAGTTCGCGGAAAGAACCGCGGTGGCTGGATGGCCCTCGACGAGGCACCGGCCCAGGGCGGCCGGCAGAGCGCCGGCACCGTGCACCACATCGCGTGGGGTACGACCGACGCCGAACAGGGGAAGTGGGCGGAGACCTTGAACGCGGCGGGTGTCCCGCACAGCGGCATCATCGACCGGCACTACTTCCATTCGCTGTATTTCCGCGAGCCGGGCGGGGTGCTGTTCGAGCTCGCGACTGAAGAGCCGGGCTTCACGGTCGACGGACCGGTGGAGGAATTTGGCAAGCGGATCATCCTGCCGCCCTGGCTCGAGTCCAGCCGCGCCCAGGTTGAGGCCCGGCTAACCCCCTTGCCAGACCCCCGCGCGGCGTGGACGCCGCGCATCCAGTGATGGCGATCTTGAGATCTGGCGATCGTTTCAAGCAGTTTTGATCCCCAGATCGCCAGATCGTTAATCGCTAGATAGTTGGTTCTTCCCCGCGTTCTTGACGTACAGATCGAGCCACGCCGTCCAGCGCGCCCACAGATCCAGGACGGTCTCGGACGTCAGCGGTCCGTGATCCTCGTAGGGATACATGAAGAGCGACGCGACTTTCCCCTGCGCACGTAAAGCTTGCATCATCCGGATCGAGCTGATCGGATCGGTCCCCACGTTCTGGTCTTCCATCATGTGATACATCAGCAGCGATCCCTGCAGACGCTCGGCGTACAGCATCGGCGACATCTCCAGGTAGGTCCGCTGCCCACTCCACAGGTCGCGCCGCTCGCTCTGGAAGCCGTTGGGCGTGAGCGTCCGGTTGTACATCCCGTCGCCCGCGATCCCGGCCTTGAAGAACGGCGTATGCACCATCGCGTTCGCGGTCGCGAATGCGCCGTAGCTGTGCCCGCCGATCCCCATCCGGCTCCGGTCCACGTAGCCCTGCTTCTCCAGCTCGTCGATGACCGCCGAGAGGTTCATGCGCAGGTCGGCGACGTAGTTGTCGTTCATCCGACCCTGGTCGCCGATGATCGGCGGATTGAAGTTGGCGACCGCGTAGCCCTGGGTGGCGAGATACTCGATCGTGCGGGGCTGGCCGGTGATGAACTGGTTGATATCCTCGGTGCGAAGGCTCCGGTCGTAGTCGGCCTGGTTGTTGTACTCGAACGGATAGAGCCAGAGCATGCCGGGCAGGCGCGTGCCCGCCTGGTAGTCGGCCGGGAGCGTGAGCTTCACCAGGAAACGCACCCCGTCGGCGCGAGTCACCCAGATCCGCTTCCGCTGGAGCTTTGTGAACTCCGGCATCGGATCGGTATTCCTGGTGAGCGCGGTCTCTGACCCGCTCTTCAGGTCCACCGTGTAGTAGTTGGGGAAGCTGGAGGCGGTTTCCCGCTTGATGACCGCGCGGGAGAAATCGCTGTCGAGCGGGAGCTCGACATCCACGGACGCCTCGTTGGGACTCTCGTATATATGGGCCTTGCTGCCGCTCGCGATGGTGACGCGGTCGATGAAGGCGCGCGGCCCCTGGGTCTGCCAGTCGCGGTCGTACCGCGTCCCCGAGAGAAAGACGGCCGAGTCTCCCGAGAGAACGACCTCCCGACCTCCCGCCCTCCCGCGCGCGAGCACCAGGCTCCCCGGCTGTTGATAGAACGAGAGCGAGTCGCCCGGCGTGTTCCGGCCGAATCCGCCGAATCCCTGCGGTCTTGCGCCCATCGTCTCGAAGCGTGGCGACCAGTTGCGGAGCCGCGCGATGGTCTTCCTCGCCGCGGCGGACGTGTCACCCACGCGGACAGCGAGGATCTCGCCGGTGCCCTGACGGGAACGCGCGATGAACACGAGCTTCGCGTCGCTCGAGAAGGCCGCGTCACTGATCGTCCCGTCGCTG
>DATEOL010000112.1:0-6039 GCA_035274025.1 Gemmatimonadales bacterium
GAGGACGGTTTCTCGAGGTTTCAGAACCGCCCTAACCGCCCTAACCGCCGATTTCAGAATGCGACGCAACCCGGCACTGGGGCATCAACGTATATTGAAAAAGGAGGAAGACCGCATTCCGCGGAAATGCCCGATATGTCTGAACGCTCGATGAATTGGTTGAAATTTGGCGGGCTGGTTTCGCTCGCTTTCGTCCTCGGCCTGCTGTTCGCCGGCCTGCTTGACCTCCCACATAACTCCCTGGCCCAGGACAGCCGCGGCGGTACGCCGACTCCGGCCATCCAGACCCAGCAGACCCGGACGGTCGGCAACAATCCCGCCGTCCAGCCCCTGGTCACCCTGAGTGACGCCTTCGCGACGGTCGCCGAGGCGGTCCGGCCCAGTGTCGTTTTCATCACCACGCGCCGCACCGAGAAGGAAACGGAACAGCGCCGCGTTCCCCCGGGCTTCGAGCAATTCTTCCCGCGGCAGCGCGGGGGCCCGCAGATCGAGGAAGGCAGCGGCTCGGGCTTCATCGTCTCGCCCGACGGCTACATCCTCACCAACACGCACGTCGTCGAAGGCGCCGACCGGGTGACGGTCCAGCTGCTCGATCACCGGTCCTTCACGGCCAAGGTGGTCGGGACCGATCCGCTCACGGATGTGGCGGTGGTGAAGATCGAGGCCAACGGCCTCAGCGCCGCGCAGCTGGGTGAAAGCCACCGAGCGCGGGTCGGCGAGTGGGTGCTCGCGGTTGGCAACCCGCTCGGTGACAATTTCACCTTCACCGTGACGTCGGGGATCATCAGCGCGAAGGGCCGCGGCCAGCTCCAGCTGCCCAACCGTGTCCGCACCTCGATCCAGGACTTCATCCAGACCGACGCCGCGATCAACCCCGGCAATTCGGGCGGTCCTCTCCTCAACGTGCGGGGCGAGGTGATCGGCATCAATTCGGCCATCGCGAGCAGCACGGGATACTACTCGGGCTACGGCTTCGCCATCCCGATCGACCTGGCGCGCCAGGTCATGACGCAGCTCATCAGCACCGGCAAGGTGCAGCGCGCCGTGCTCGGCATCGAAGTCACCGAAGTGACCGCGGAGGACGCGCAGTACGCCGGGCTGACCGATATCCGTGGCGTGATCGTGCAGCGCTTCACCGGCGATTCGCCGGCCAAGCGCGCCGGGCTCGAAACCGGTGACATCATCGTGAACATCGACGGCACCCCGATCGAGTACGTGGCCCAGCTCCAGCAGGTCGTCGGCTTCCGGAAGCCCGGCGAGACCGTGAAGGTCGAAGTGGCGCGAAAGGGTGGCCAGAAGAAGACGCTGAACGTGCGCCTCGTCGCGGCGGAGGCCCAGACCCAGGTCGCCGAGAACAACGAGCAGCCCGAGCCAGCCAAGCCTGAGAATGCAGGGGCCTCGATCCAGAGCCTGGGCATCACCGTCGAACCCGTGAACGCCGAGTGGATCGACCAGCTCGATCTCAACCCGAACTTCAAGGGCCTGGTCGTCCGCGATGTCGCAACTGATGGCCCGGCCGATGGGAAGCTGAATGACGTCGAGACCCGGGCGCCGGACATCATCACCGCGGTGGAGGGTCAGCCGGTTCGCTCAGAGAGCGACCTGCGCACCGCGCTTCGCAACGGGTCGAGTGGGATCGTCTCGCTCGAGATCTACAATCCGGCGATCGACAACGGCAGCGGCAGCAACCGTCGTGTCGTGAGGATCAGGCTGGCTCGCTGACGAACGGTTAGACCGAAAAAACACGAACGCCGCGATCCCTCAGGATCGCGGCGTTTCGTTTCGTGGCTGATGTGCCTGCCGTACCCCTAGTCCCTTTTCTTTGGCGGCTTGGGATGCTTTTCCACCACACCGAGGTCTTGCGAGACCGAGTCCCAGAACTTCCAGCCCCAGCCGGCGAGCTTGCCATCGATCATCACGACAGGGTTGTAGTCGGTTCTCGGGAGACTGTCGAGCGGACCCTCGACACCCTCGCGGCGCACCATCATCGTCTCGATCAGTTTGCCCTTGATCAGGTAGGTCGAGGGCCGCTCGGCGTTCCGCACATCGAGCGCGGCGAGCGCACTGTCCTTGGAGATCCCGGCCGTCAGGTTCTTGAGCCGGGGGTCGTCCCTGGTGCAGCCCATGATCGCGAGCGAACCGATCGCGACCGCGAGAAGAGTGCGTGCCCTCAAAGTCATTCCGCCCTGTCCTCTGTGAAGTCCGTAAGTGGCGGAATATAATTGCCTTGAGCCGGTGGACCCGGCGACAAACAGGCGGACGTGGCGGAACTGGCAGACGCGCAGGACTTAGGATCCTGTGGGGAAACCCGTGTGGGTTCGACTCCCACCGTTCGCATCGCTGGTCTCGCTGGGGCGAGGTCAATCACGTTGCAACTCGCAACCTATTGCCAGCACACAGTTTGCCCCTCTCGCGCGATTCTGATGTATACAGTATGTTGGGACCATTACCCTCCGTTGGTGATCCCGCACCGGGAGCACGCCCGTGGACTTTGACGTCATGCAGTGGCTGAGCGTAATGAGCTCCACCATCATCAAGCTTTCGGTGGTGTTGTTCGTCATCGTGAACGCTGTGGCCCTCGGGGTGTTCGCGGTCAAACGGGATCGAGCCCTGGTTCAGCGATGGACCTCGCCCTGGCTCGGGGCCAACCTGCTGCTCATCGGCGCTGGCGTCGGAACGCCACTGGTCGTCGGGATCACCAAGTTCGCCATCACCGCGCTCGCGGGCGCGGGCCAGATGGCCGTTTCGTTCGTGAAATAGGCGAGACGACGGGAGGACGGGAGGACGGGAGGGGACTGAAGGCCGGCAGCCGGAAACGATGCCGGCTTTTGATTTTCCCGCCAACCCATTGTCCCGTCGTCCCGCCGTCCCGCCCTCCCGCCTTCCCGGCTAAATTCCCCGGATGGCAGAGATCACAGTCACCAAGACAGCCGAGGATCAGGCCTCCAAGGCGCTGCAGATCACGGTCCCGGTGGATCGGGTCCGCGCCGCGGAGGGGAAGGCCCTCAAGTACTACTCCACGCGGGCCCGCCTGCCGGGGTTCCGGCAGGGCAAGGCTCCCGAGGCTGTCGTCAGGAAGCGCTTCCACGACGAAATCCGGCAGCTGGTGCTTCAGGAAGTCATCCGCGAGGGCTGGGACGCGGCGAAGGCGCAGGAAGAGCTCAAGCCGATCACCGATCCTTCGGTCCGGAACGTCAAGTTCGAAGACGGCCAGCCGGTCGAATTCGAGCTGCTGGTGGAGGTCAAGCCGACAATCACCCTTTCCCGGACCGGCGGCTTCACCGTCACCCGGACCGTCGAGCCGGTGCGCGACGAACAGGTCGCCGAGCAGCTGGAGCGGATCCGGGAGCAGAAGGCGAGCTGGCTTCCGATCGAGGACGCGCAGCCCGCGCCGGGCCAGATGGTCGCGGGACAAGTCGCCGCGATCGAGGGCGAGACCGTACACGCCGGGAAGCCGTTCAACATGGTCCTCGGCTCGGGCCAGGCAATCCCGGAGCTTGAAGAACAGATCATGACGCTCAGGCCGGGCGAGACGCGCGACGCCGAGGTCAAGTTCCCCGATGATTATCCGGACGAGAGCCGTCGCGGCCAGACCCGGAAGGTCCGCATCACGCTTTCCGAGGTGAAGCGACAGGAGCTTCCGCCTCTCGATGACGCGCTGGCCCGCGAAGTCGGCGACTTCGATACCCTCGACGCGCTCAAGGGCGCGATCCGTACCGATCTCGAGCGCGAAGCCGAGCGGGGCGCGGATGCGAAGGTGCGGGAGGAGCTGGTGCACCTCCTCGCCGAAGCGAACAATGTCGACACGCCGCCGTCGCTGGTCGACCGCGCGCTGCACGCGTACATGCACGCCTACGAGATTCCGCACGAGCAGCACGCGACGTTCGCCGGGCAGTTCCGTCCCATCGCGGTGCAGCAGGTGCGGCGCGATCTCGTCCTCTCGGCGGTGGCCGAGCAGCAGAGCCTGCGAGCTACCGAGGCAGAGATCGACGAGCGGATCCAGCGCATCGCGGCCGCGCGCAACGTGTCGCCAGCAGAGGTCTACAAGCAGCTCCAGGAAGGCCAGCGCATCGCCGAGCTGGAGCGGTCCATCACCGAGGAGAAGGTGTTCACCTGGCTCCTCGGCCAGTCCACGGTCAACCAGGGCTGATCCGACACATGGCCTACCTGTATCCTCCTTCGATCATCGAGCGGTCGAGCCGCGGCGAGCGGTCCTACGACATCTTCTCGCGGCTGCTCATGGACCGGATTGTGTTCCTGGGCGCGCCGATCAATGACGATGTCGCGAGCATCATCATCGCGCAGCTGCTCTTCCTCGACGCCGACAACCCGGACAAGGACATCCATCTCTACATCAACTCGCCCGGGGGCATCGTGGCGAGCGGGATGGCGATCTATGACACGATGCAACACCTCCGGGCTCCGGTCGCCACGATCTGCATGGGGATGGCGGCCTCGATGGGAGCATTTCTGTTGGCCGCGGGCACCAAGGGAAAGCGGAGTGCGTTGCCACATTCCCGCATCCTGATCCACCAGCCTTCGGGCGGGACCTCGGGGACGGCGGCGGATATCGAGATCCAGGCCCGCGAAATCCTTTACCTGCGCACCAAGATGGCTCAGCTCATGGCCTTGCACACCGGCCAGACGCTCGAGACCATCGAGAAGGACGTGGACCGGGACCACTATATGAGCGCCGAGGAAGCCAGGGCCTATGGCCTGATTGATGCGGTCCTGACCCCGACCAAGGGTTTGGAAGGCAACGGGGGCCCCAAGGGTTGACGGGGGGGCCTCAGACGTCATTGTATTGGGGGCCGACTGCCTCGGCGGTTCGGGCGGTTAGGGCGGTTGAGTCAGGTTCGAACCAGGAGAGTGCGTTGATGACTTCGGCAGCTGGAAGCTGGTAGCTGGCAGCCATGTCGACAGACAAGCAGCTTCGCTGCTCCTTCTGCGGAAAGTCCAAGGACTCGGTCCGGAAGTTCATTTCGGGCCCGTCCGTGTACATCTGCAACGAGTGCATCACCCTCTGCAACGAGATCCTCGCGGAGGATGAAGAGCGCGAAGTTGTCGAGAACATCACCCGGGTCCCGTCGCCTTCGGAGATCAAGGAAGTCCTCGACCAGTACGTCATCGGGCAGGAGCGCGCCAAGCGCACGCTCGCGGTAGCGGTCTACAACCACTACAAGCGCATCAACGCCGGCCAGGCGCGGGACGGAGGCGTCGAGCTCGACAAGTCGAACATTCTCCTGATCGGCCCCACCGGCGTCGGAAAGACCCTGCTCGCGCAGACCCTCGCCCGCATCCTCGACGTTCCGTTCACCATCGCCGACGCCACGACGCTGACCGAAGCGGGCTACGTCGGCGAGGACGTGGAGAACATCCTGGTGCGGCTGCTCCAGGCCGGCGAATTCAACGTCTCGGAGTGCGAGCGCGGCATCGTCTACATCGACGAGATCGACAAGATCGCGCGCAAGTCGGAGAACCCGAGCATCACGCGGGACGTCTCGGGTGAAGGGGTGCAGCAGGCGCTGCTCAAGATCCTCGAGGGCACGGTGGCTTCGGTCCCCCCGCAGGGTGGCCGCAAGCACCCGCAGCAGGAATACATCCAGATCAACACCAAGGACATCCTGTTCATCTGCGGCGGCGCGTTCGACGGGCTCGAGAAGATCGTGCAGTCGCGCCTGGGCCGGCAGCAGATCGGCTACAGCTCGCTGGAGCGGAAGCCGGGCCAGAGCGACGACGACTCGGTGCTCGAGCAGGTGGAGCCCGACGACCTGCTCCGCTTCGGGCTGATCCCCGAGCTGGTGGGCCGGCTGCCGGTCCTGGTGCCGCTCGAGGCGCTCGACGAGACGGCGCTGATGCGGATCCTGGTGGAGCCCAAGAACGCGCTCACCAAGCAGTACCAGAAGCTCTTCGAGCTGGAGAGCGTGGGTCTCCGCTTCGACACCGAAGCGTTGCGCGCCGTGGCTCGGAAGGCACTCAAGCGGTCGACCGGCGCGCGCGGGCTGCGC
This sequence comes from Gemmatimonadales bacterium, assembly GCA_035274025.1. Taxonomy (GTDB): domain Bacteria; phylum Gemmatimonadota; class Gemmatimonadetes; order Gemmatimonadales; family GWC2-71-9; genus SZUA-320. Next base: position 6,009 of record DATEOL010000112.1, read on the forward strand.
GCGATCCTCGAGACCGTGATGACCGATATCA
>DATEOL010000113.1:0-17803 GCA_035274025.1 Gemmatimonadales bacterium
CACAACGCGACCCCCGATGAAGCGGCCCAGGTCATCGAGGCGTTCCGCGCGGTTCGCCTCAACCTGATGCACAGTTACGAACACGGAACCGCGATTGCGCTCGCGATCTCGAGCCCCTCGCCGGGCGACGGGAAGTCCCTCGTCTCGTCGAACCTCGCGCTGTCATTCGCGGAGGCGGGCCTCCGGACCGTGCTCATCGACGGCGACATCCGTCGGGGTGACCTCCACCGCACCTTCGGGGTGGAGCGCCGGCCGGGTCTGCTCGACCACCTCTCGGGAGAAGCGGAGCACGCGGCGATCCTGCGTCCGTCGACCCATCCCAACCTGATGGTGATTCCCTGCGGTGCCCGTCGCCGCCAGGGGCCGGAGTTGCTGGGGAGCTCGCGGATGCAGGACCTGATCAACGTCCTCAAGGGACGATTCGATGTCGTCGTGGTCGATACGCCGCCGCTCGGCGCCGGCATCGATCCCTTCGTGCTCGCGACGGCGACGGGCAACCTGGCCCTGGTCCTCCGCGCGGGAGAAACCGACCGCCAGCTGGCGGAGGCCAAACTTCAGGTGCTCGATCGACTGCCCATCCGGCTGCTTGGCGCGATTCTCAATGACGTGCGGGTCGGCGAAGGCGCGTACAAATACTACGCCTACAACTACGGGTATCTGGCTGGGGACGAGGAGGAAGGCTCCGGACAGCTTCCCGCCGCCAAGGAGCAGTAGGCGGCGGGGTCAGTCGCTGACGGTCACCTCGCGGTCGGACGCGGCCCAATCGACGGCCGTCGTCGCCCGGCGAAGCAGCTGATCGGCATCGAGAACCTCGTCGGCATCGAGGGTCGCGATGCCGGTCCGCATCGGGACGGCACTGTCGGCATGCGAAGCACCAAAATGCCGCTGGAAGCGATCGAGAACCCGGAGCGCGGTGTCGCGGTCGAGGTTCGGAGCCATCACGGCGAAGTCGAGTGGTGAAAGGCGAGCCACCGCGTCAGAGCTTCGCACCGAGACCTTGAGCGCCTGCGCCACGGACAGCGCGGTTTCTTCGGCGGCCTCGAGGGCCTCGACCAGCTCAGGCGGGTGCGCTGAAATCACCAGGCAGGTGATCGGCTCACGCCGGCGGCGCGCGTCGGCCCAAAGCTCGGCCAGCCGAAGCGAGAGGCCCCGACGGTTGTACAGGCCGGTAGCCGGATCGAGCGTGGCGTCGGCGCGGGACGCGTCATACGCGGCCTTGGACTGCAGGAACGTCCGGATCCGCGCGAGCAGGATCGGACCGTCGAACGGCTGGGTCGCGAAGTCCCAGGCCCCGGCCTCCATGGCCTCGGCGACGCGGCTACGGCCATTCGATCCGGCGGTGGTGATGATCACGGGGACCGACCAGCCGACCGCGGGATGACTGCGCAGCCGACGACACACCTCGGGCCCGCTGATATCGGGAAGCTGGGTGTCGAGGATGATCAGGTCGGGTCGTGCATCGAGAGCCCGCGCCTCGGCCTGGGCGCCGGTGAAGGCACGGATGACTTCGTAGCCCTCGGCGGCCAGGATGCTCTCCAGGCTGCGGGCGGTCCATTCCTGATCGTTGGCGATCAGGATGCGGGGAACCATCAATTGGTTGTTGCTATCGCTCGACATGACGAGGCCTGCCAGCAACAAGAGTCGGCCGAATGTCGGACATCATCAGGGGTCCACTCGGCCCGGTATGGGCACATAACGGTTTACCGGATAACGCCTTAGAGCAAATGGCTCGGCGGAGGCGCGTGCGGTCTACGGTGCGAGCCGCGGGCCACCATAGGCAGATCATGCAAGTCCCTGTCCCAAGACATTGTGGGACAACGAGGTGCGAGCGTTTTGAGTGATCCTTTCGGCCTGGGAGTTGCTGGGGAGAGTTTCGGTTCGGGAGCACGGGAACCCGGTCCGTCCACTGCGGTATCGACTGAGAGGGCTTGGATTCATCGATGACGACGAGATGGTCAACCTCCTTCGGCTTTGGAACGGTCATTCTGCCGGTGCTTCTCTCAATTCCCCTCGCCGCCCAGACACCGCCGGTCCAGGAAGCGCGGCTGGATACCCGCCGGGCACAGGCCACGCGCTTGGAGCTCGAGGCGAGCCTGGCTGCAATCGATACCATCCTGGCGTCGCCGGGCTACAGCACGCGTATACGTGAGGCCAAGCAGCGTGAAGGGGCCCTGATTCGCGAGCGTCTCAGTGAGGGCGATCTTCAGGTTGGCGACCAGCTCGCCATCACGGTCCAGAACGAGTCCACCTACACCGGAGTCTTCGTGGTCAGCGCGGGACGGACCCTGTCGCTCCCGGGCCTGCCTGGAATACCGCTCCGGGGTGTGCTTCGATCGGAGGCCGAGGAGTACATTACAAAGCAGCTGGCCAAGTACATCCGGGAGCCGTCGGTTCGTGTCGTTCCGTCGATCCGGTTGGCGGTGCTGGGGTCGGTCGGAAAGCAGGGGTACTACCAGGTTCCGGCCGACCTTCTCATCTCGGATGCGATCATGGCCGCCGGAGGACCGAGCGGCGCGGCCGATCCGAACCGGAGCAAGGTCCTGCGACAATCGACACAGATCCTGGCCGAAACAGATGTCGCGGAGGCAATCGTCAGGGGAGCCACCCTGGACCAGCTCAACTTGCGCGCCGGCGATCAGATCCTGGTCGACGAAAAGTTGCAGAAGCGAGGCCGAACGCTCGGGGTGCTGGGCGTCCTCGGCTTGATAACGTCCATTACTTATTTGTTGATCCGCATCTTCTGAGCAGTCTTGGAACCAGCGTCCTTGGAACCGACTTCGGTGGCAGCACCCACCGGCGCCGCCTCAGCGCCTGAGTCCCGTTCGGCTGAACATGACCGGTCCAGGGCGGGTCATGCCCATGCCGTTCACCCCCTCACCGCAGGCCTGAGTGGTCCACGCCGGGTGCTCAACGTCGCGGTCGCTCTCACCCTGCTGGTGCTCACTGCGCCACTCTGGATCGCCCTCGCGCTGCTCATCAAGCTCACGTCCCGGGGCCCGGTGCTCTACCTTCAGACCCGGGTCGGACTCGATTCCCGGCGCAGCGGGATCCGCCCCCACGATCCGCGACGCAGGGAAGACCTCGGCGGAAAGCCGTTCGTCATCTTCAAGTTTCGCACGATGCGGGTCGACGCCGAACAGGGGACCGGCGCCATCTGGGCTTCGACCGACGACCCACGGATCACCACCGTGGGACGGTGGCTTCGGCAGTATCGCCTGGACGAGTTGCCGCAGCTCATCAACGTCCTGCGCGGAGACATGAACCTGGTAGGCCCCCGTCCCGAGCGGCCGACCATCGTCACGGAGCTGCGGAAGGAAATTCCCCACTACCAGCAGCGGCATCGCGCTCTTCCCGGCATCACCGGCCATGCCCAGGTGAACCTGGAGTATGATTCTTCTCTGGACGACGTGAAGAAGAAGGTCGCGCATGACCTCGAGTACATCCGGAAGGCATCGGCCTGGGAAGACTTCAAGATCATGCTGAAGACGGTTCCCGTGATGCTCTTCCGGCGCGGATCACGCTGAGCCCATGACCGACCCCGCCGCCTCGCTCCCGACCTCCTCGGTTCGCCGGCTGCCGCTGGCCGAGGCCCTGCCATTGGGTCTCATCCTCGTCGCGTTCGCCCTGCTCTTCTACAAGCCGGCGATGCTGCTGGTCCAGGACTGGTGGAATGACCCCGAGGCCGGACATGGACTGCTGCTCGCACCGGCGGCGTTCTGGCTTGCCTGGAAAAAGGGATTGGTCGCCGATCGCGGCCCGTCGGTCGTGCTCGGACTCATGATCCTGGTCGCCGCGGTCATGCTCCGGCTCGGTTCCGAGCTCGCGGCGGAACTGTTCACGATGCGGGTCTCGATGATGATGGCGCTGGCCGGCCTCGTCGTGTACTACCTTGGCCTGAAGCAGGCCCTGGCCTGGTGGCTCCCGTTCATGCTGCTGGTGCTCTCGGTGCCTCTCCCCGAGCTGATCCGGAGCACACTCGCCCTGCCTCTCCAGTTCAAGGCGTCCGAGCTGGGCGCGGGGCTGCTCGAGTGGCGCAACGTTCCGGTTCGTCTTACCGGCAACGTCATCCAGCTGCCGGGTCACAAGCTCTTCGTCACCGAAGCATGCAGTGGACTCCGGTCCCTGACGGCGCTGCTCAGCCTTTCGCTCCTGATAGGCGGCATCTGGCTTCGAGGCCCATTCCTCCGGGTCGCGCTCCTGCTCGCGGCGATCCCGATTGCCGTTGCGATCAACGGGGTACGCGTGTTCCTGACGGGCTTCCTGGTGTACTTCGTCGACCCGAAGCTCGGCGAAGGCTTCATGCACATCACGGAAGGGTGGCTGCTGTTCGTGGTTTCGTTCGCCCTGGTGGGGGCGGTTGCCTACCTGATGTCGCTCTTCGAGCGCTGGCGGGTGCACAGGAAGGAAGCCGTCCATGCCTAAGCCCGTGTTGCGATACCTTCCGCTGGTCATCCTTGCCCTCGGCGCCGTCGCTTTGCTGCGCATCGGGGGACAGGCGGACACACCGCTTCGGGGGTCCCTCGACGGCCTTCCGCGCGAGCTCATGGGCTATACCGGTCGCGACCAGGTTGTCAGCAAGGAAGAACAGCGGGTCGCAGGCATGGACACGTATCTCATGCGTACCTACCTCCGGGACTCGACCTACTTCTCACTCTACGTCGGGTACTACGAGGCGCAGAACCAGGGCAAGTCGATCCATTCCCCCAAGAACTGCCTGCCGGGCGCAGGCTGGGAACCGCTGGGGAACGCCACCCGCGAGGTGATCGTCGGCGGGAAGCCGTTCACGGTGAATCGCTACCTGCTCGAGAAGGCGGGCGCGCGCGTCGTGGCCTACTACTGGTACCAGGGCCGCGGCCGGGTCTCCTGGAACGAGTATGCGGTGAAATGGGAGCTGCTCCGGGACAAGGCTGTCCATGGACGCAGTGATGAGGCGCTGGTGCGCGTCGTCGTTCCCATCGATCCCGCCGCACCGGACGGCGCCGACGTCCTCGCGATCGATATCGCCAGGGACATCATTCCGCGACTCTTCGGTATCATGGCACCGCTCGGCGACGAGACGAGTCCAGTACAGGCGATGGCCGCGCCCTTCTGAATTCTCCCCGGGTCTCACGTCCCGCCAGAATCAACCTGATTGGCTGGAAGAATCGCGCCGGTCTTTCGCGGGACCTCGCGGTCATGCAGGGCATCCTCACCCAGGCCGGGCATCATGTTGAAGTCAACGGCCTGACTCCGCCCCGGCGCCTTGCGCGCGCAATGCGCATCTTCGCCTCGGCCGGCCGGCCGTACGACCTCACGATTCACACCGAGCGCGCGGTCCGCGCCTGGATGAAGCTCTCGCGCCGAAACGTGTTGATCCCCAATCCCGAGTGGCTGGAGCTTTTGCCGGCGGTTGCGGAGATGGACGCCGTGCTCTGCAAGACGCGCTGGACCGTGGAGGTCATGTCCGCGATCCACCCGCGTCCGCTGTTCACCGGATTTACCAGCCTCGACCGGCTCGACCAGCAAATCGAGCGCGACGCGCTGCGCCCGCTCCACGTGGCCGGCAGGAGCATGAGAAAGGGAACCAATGCGGTCCTGGAAGTGTGGCGGCGCAATTCGAGGTTGCCGCGCCTCACGGTGATTGCCTGGAGATCGGGCGTCGTGGAGCCGCAGGAGCTGCCAGAAAACGTCGACCTGCGGCAGGACTTCATCGATGACTCGGCGTTTCAGAGACTGCAGATGGAATGCGGATTCCACCTCTGTCCTTCGGAGGCGGAAGGCTTCGGGCACACTCTGGTGGAAGGCATGAGCACCGGCGCCATCGTCCTCACGACCGACGCTCCTCCGATGAATGAGGTGGTCGGTCCTGAGCGAGGCGTGCTCGTCCCCTGGACGGAGTCAGTCCCCATGAGGGCGGGTCGGCAGTTCCGGGTTGATCCGGCGCGGCTCGAGGATGAGGTGCTGGCGGTATTCGCCGACGACAGTGGGCAGAATCAGTCGAGGCGGGTCGCAGCGAGAAAATGGTTTGAAGAAAACGACGCCGGCTTTCGCCGACGTCTGGTCGAGGTCGTCGACGAGCTGTTATAGGTCAGGCCGAGCGGGTCCTCAGTGACATCATTCCCACCCAGAGCAGCGCCAATCCGAAGGCCAGCGAGCTGAGGAGCACCTGGGCCGAGGTCCGTTTCATCTGCCCGAGCGGAGGCCCCGCGAGTGTTCCCATGACCGCGCTCGCGTCACCCAGGTAGACCACGGCGAGTCCGAGGATCACCAGGGCCAGGAGGAGTGAGACAATCCCGACCCCCTTCCACCGGCCGTTCCGCGTCATGTATTGCCCGACCAGCAGCAATCCCAGTACGAGAGGAGTGATCTGGGTAAAGATCAGCCTGAAGTTCGCGATGCGCCAATTGCGACTGGCCACCTGGAGGCCGTTCGAGGCCTGCACCAGCTGACTGACACTGTCGGCCAGCAGGAACAGTCCAAGTATGAGCGCGAGGAACCGAAGCAGTGCCGCGTAGGAGGCGGGTGTTCCCCTCTCGAGAGTCATTCACTTGCTCCGGCGTGCCCTTCGAGGACGATACGCCGGTCGGCCGAGCGAGCCGAGCTTCGCGGCGGTGTGGTTCGGATGACCCGGACCGCCACCATCAGGCAATAGATCGCGACGGTGAAGAGCGCGATCGCGGCGCGCGTCGCACTGGCCAGGGCCTGCTCCCTCGCCTCGAGCGGAATGAGCTGCCGAACCTCGAGTGTATCGAGGACGAACATGCCGAGGGCGGCGAGCAGCAGGACAGTGATGAGGACGTGAAGCACCGCGAGAAACCGGAGAAATCCTCGGTGCCCGGCAAGCATGCCGCCGGCAATAAGGAGAAGGTCCGCGAGGAGAAAAGGTGTTGCCCTTCCGGCGAGGAGTCCCACGGCGCCGAATCGCCAGTTCACCGACCCGGCGGCAATCGGGTAGATCGAAGCGGCCAGGATCGCCGACTGATCCAGCAGGATCACGATGGCGGCCAGGTACAGGATGCCCGATGCCGGACCACTGGGCTTTATCGAGATCGAGGCACTGGTCAAGGCTGCTCCAGAATGGGAGAGGGTCTGCCTGAACCCGGGCAGAATTGATGCCGGATCAACCAAAATAAGACGCCCCGGGCTCGAAAGCCCGGGGCGCTACTCCCTGATCAGGGATAACTCGTTGTCAGACCGAGGGATTCTGGCGCCGGCGGCGCTGAATGAACCCGGCTCCGGCGAGGCCCACAAGACCAGTGGCCATGAGCGCCATCGACATCGGCTCAGGGGTCGTGGTCGTGGTCACCTCAACCAGGTAGTCGTTGTAGTCAGAGTCCCGGAACGCGGGGTTGGGGAGAAGCTCGAGCGCGTTGTCCTCGGCGCCCACCAGGTACCGAGTGCTTCCCGGCCCGCCAGAACGGAACAGGACGAACTGCTGGAACGGCGAGCCGGTGTAGCCACCCGTTGCGTCAGAGCAGTCGTAGCTCGGCGGGGAGCAACCACCGGTCGCCGGGTTGAACGTGTTCTTGATGTAGAAGCCCCAGTCGCTACCGCCGGCGAGAACCGAGTAGGTCGAGTTGACCTGCTTGGCTCCGAAGGACGGGATCGCGGTGAAGACGTACCCACCGCCTTCGGCGATGGTGAAGATGCCGAACTCGCTGCTCTTGCCGGCGATCGAGCCGACGAGGCGCAGATTGTAGGTGTACTGACCGGAGAACATGAACGGCGCGGGCTGGTCACCGTTACCCCAACCAGTGCCGCCAGCGAAGCCACCCTGGTTCGCGAAGGTGCCCGCAGACTGGTTCTTGCACCCGGCGTCCATGGTTCCAAGCGCGAAGAAGCCGACGTTGCATTCGGTCGCCGACCCGCTCTGGTCCGCTGAGGTGTTGTCGTAGTACCACCCGGCGGCACGGCCGGTGTTGTTCGCGGCGATCGGGTCGCTGAACGCCCCGCCACCGCCGAGATCCAGGACTTGCGCCGAGGCCGCCACCGGCAAGGCGACGAGGCCCAAAGCAAGGGACAACGAGTAGATCCTCACAAAGACTCCACAGCAGTAGGGTATTGAAAACCGCAAGGGTTCGACGGGCTGGAACGCAAGGTACATGCCCTTTGTCCAACAATCGCACATGCCAACCTAAACCATTGCTGTGTAATTACTTGTGCTTGTCGTCACAAGCTTACGCCGACTTACGAATCGACGGCTAGTTGTTGATACCCGACGATTTCTCGTTGCGTCGGCTCAACACAGGCAGGTATATGCTAACGTCTCGTGGGCTCCCAAATTGGATTACGCTCACCCCGTAAAGCTTTGCCCCATGCGATGATCGCGGCGGCACTCGCCCCGACCAGATACCCTGCTGACGCAAGAAGTCTCGGGATCCTTCGTCCTTCCGGCCAGGCGAACGCGAGCGCCCCAACCGCCAGTGCCAAGACAGCGGCCAGAAGGAGATACTGCGCCACAACGGAACCTGGCGCAAGCAGCGCCAAGCCCAGCAGGCCAAGTGGGGCCGTGAGGAAGCCGTACCACCGGGCCGCCTTGTGGCTCCAGAGCATCCAGGCGAAGCGGCCGTACTTCGACAGGTGCATCATCGAACGGAGGAACCAGAGGGTCTCGATTCCCCGGGCCATGGTCCGCGTCTTCCGGCGAAACTCCACCTTGAGCGATCGGGCGCGTGGAACCAGGGCGAGCGCGAGGGGCACGGAGACGGCGCGAAAGCCCGCCCGCCGCGCCAGCAGGGGAGACGCGAAGTCGCGGCTCAGGGCCTCGGGGAAGAGCTGGTCAAACAGGCTGCGACGGATCGCCATGAAGCATCCGCTGGCGCCGACAATCGAGCCTGCCCGGGTCTCGAGATCGCGCACCCACATCTCGTAGCCGACATAGCCCGATTCGGCACGGTTCGCTTCCACCGTCCCGATCCCCGCGCTGACGTCCCGGCCCGACGCGACACCCACCGATTCGTCCCGGAAGACGTTGACCAATGGCTTCACCGAATCGGGTAGGATGTGGGTGGTCGCGTCGGTGTTGATGACGATCGAGCCGGTCGCGTGCCGGGCCGATTCATTCTCTGCCGCGGTCTTGCCCCGCCGCTCGGGAAGGGCGACAAGGACCACGCCTCGATCCACGTACTCCCGCACGATGTCATGGGTCCCGTCGGTGCTGCAGTCCGACAGCACCAGGATCTGTCGCTTGTTTTCCGGATAGTCGATCGCGAGCAGGCTCTCCAGCGTGGACCGGATCACCTTCTCCTCATTGTAGACCGGGAGCACGATCGTGATCGGGGGCCATTCCGGTGGCGCTCCCGCCGGAGGAAGCCACGGATTCCGCCGGGAAATCACCCAGAGAATCGCGGGATAGAGGAAATAGGCGTAGGCGAACACGACGACCGGGATCGCAACCAGCAGGAGGCCGATGGACTGGACGATGCTCAACGATCCGCCTTTGATGACATGAGTTCCCGGTACACCTTTTCGTAGGCGTCGAGCCAGGGCTCGATCCCGAACTCCGACTCCAATCGCCGTCCGGCGGCGGTGACCCTCGCTGCCTGGTCCATTCCGGTGGCGTCGTTCATGGCCGTCGCGAGGGCACCAGGGTCCGCCGGAGGAACCAGAAACGCCTCGGCGGGAGCAACCACGTCGGGCACTCCTCCCACCCGGGTCGCGATCACAGGAACTCCCGCTGCCATCGCCTCGAGCAGCGAAATGGGCGTGCCCTCGGTATGCGACGAGAGGCACCAGGCGTCGAAGGCGCGGAAGTACCGCCATGCCTCGGGCACCACGCCGTGCCACCGTATGCGAGACCCGATCCCGAGCTCGCGCGCCCGTTCTCGGAGCCCGGATTCCATCCTTCCGGCGCCCACGAACGAAAGGGTGATATCCTCGCGAGTCAGCGCGAGGGCCTCGACCGCTACGTCGGGACCCTTTTCGGGAGTCATTCTCCCTACCCAGCCTACCACCCTGGAGGAGGGGTCGATACCAAGGCGATTCCGGGCCTCTTCCCGGGCAAGGAACGCGCCGGGCGCGGCCCACGCATTGCGTATGACCCGTATCCGGGCGCGGGCAACTCCCGCAGCGACCAGCCTTTCCGCGACGGGACCCGAGACCGCGACGGACACGTCCATGCGGGCATGAGACCGGCGCTGAAGCCACTCGAACAAGCGGTTCTTACGGCCGCCGCCGGTGAACCCGTGGGCCGTGCCAAGGGTAGGAATGCCAAGGCCCTGCGCGACGGACCGTAGCAGCACGTCGGCATGATAGCCGTGCATGTGCGCCACACCGGGGCGAGCCTCCTCGAGCAGCCGCCCGGCGAGGCGGCGTTCCTGGAGGTAGGAGCGGTGTGGCGTCCTGACCAGCTCGACGCGGACACCGCCGCTCGACAGGTCGTCGATCAGGGAAGGGAGCGCGCCCTGGCCGTCCTCGATCACGACCAGCGCGAGGACCTCGTGGCCGCGACGAGTCAGGCCAACGCTGAGCTGGGCAACGACCTGTTCCAGGCCTCCAAAAGGGCCGGGGGCAAGAATCTGGGCGATCCGCATCGGCTAACCGATGGGTTCCTTGTAACTTGTGATTATGGCGGAATCGGCGACCACGACGACAAAAAGTCTGATCCGACGCGCACTTCCACCACCGGTGGTGTCGATCATCCGGGTATTTCGTCGGCTCGCACCGGCTTCGCGGCTCAGCTTTGCGCGGGTCTGGCTCCGCCGACTGTTCACCCGTTCAGGTCCCCTGCCGGCCGGACTGCCCGTGGCACCGCACGTGCTCTTCGTGTGCCACGGCAACATCCTTCGGAGCGCCGTGGCCCAGGCATTGTACACCGACCGCGTGGATGCCGGTCTCGCACCCAACGGGAGCACGGCGGAATCGGCCGGCACGGCGGCCCACGCGGGGGATCGAGCGGATCCCCGGGGCGTGAGCGCGGCGAAGGAAATGGGCATCCTCCTCGACGAGCATCGAGCCGGTCGGTTGAGCGATGAACTGGTCGATCGCGCCGACCTGATCGTGGTCATGGACTTCCTCAATGAGGCCGATGTGGTCGCAAGATTTCCCGCAGCCGCGGGCAAGGTCCGCTTGCTCGGCTCCTTCCTGGGACAGGATGGCCGTCCCGCCGAGATTCGGGATCCCTACAGCGGCTCGCAGGATGATGTCCGGGCTTCCTTCCAGACGATCGCGAGGGCCATCGATGCGCTCGCGGCAACCCTGAGTCTGGCAGGAACGCGCGAGGCGGGCAACTCCGCGTGAGCCGAAGCACCTCCATAATCAGGACCGACCTCGACCAGCTCCGCCACGAGCTGCGGGACGTCCTGCCCGCCATGGCGGGCAACACCCTGCTCATCACCGGGGGCGCCGGTTTCCTGGGCTACTATCTGGTTCACACCGTCGTCGACTGGAATGAGTCGGCCGCCGTCGCCGACCGGATCGACCTCATCGTCTGCGACAATCTGGTGCGCGGGAAGCCCGAATGGCTGGCGGCGGTCGAGCGCGCCCCATCGGTGCGGGTCGTGGTGGCCGACGCATCGCGCCCGTTGCCTGAAAATCTCGGACCCTTCGACTGGATCATTCACGCGGCGGGCATCGCCTCGCCCATGGTCTACCGCAGGCTGCCGCTCGAGACGATGGACGCCAACATCAACGGCCTGCGCTGGCTGCTTGACATGGCGCGGACCCAGGCGGACCGTGGCCGGCCGGTCAAGGGATTCCTCTTTTACAGCAGCAGCGAGATCTACGGCGACCCTGTCCCCGAATCCATTCCCACTCCAGAGGACTACCGCGGCAACGTCTCCTGCACCGGTCCGCGTGCCTGTTACGACGAGTCGAAGCGATACGGCGAGACGCTGTGCGTCGTGTTCGCCCGGCAGTATGGGGTCCGAACGATGATGGCGCGGCCGTTCAACAACTACGGTCCGGGTCTCCGGATCGATGACGGCCGGGTGATTCCCGATTTTTGCCGGGCAATATTCGACGGCCGGGACATCGTCATGCATTCCGACGGTTCCCCGACCCGCACGTTCTGCTACAGTGCCGACGCCGTGGCGGGCTACTACCGCGTCCTCCTGAACGGACGGCCCGGAGAAGCCTACAACATCGGCGTCGAGACGCCCGAGGTATCGATGCGCGAGCTGGCGAACCGGCTCTCTTCCACTGCGAAGACGCTGGTCGGATACAGCGGACGGGTCCTGATCCAGACCTCCGCCGAGGCCGACTATCTGGTCGACAATCCGCAGCGGCGCTGTCCCATCATCACCAAGGCGAGGACCGAGCTGGGGTATTCGCCTCGCGTGGACCTCGATGAGGGACTGCGCCGTTCCCTGCTCTGGTATCGGGAACAATTGAGCGGGGGAGCCTGATGCGCGTCGCGGTGGTCGGGGCCGGCTACGTCGGCCTCGTCACGGGGGCCTGCCTGGCGGACCAGGGCCACGAGGTGACCGTGGTCGACCTCGACGCCGCCAAGGTGGACGCCGTGAACGCGGGTCGCGCTCCCATTCACGAGCCCGGGCTTCCGGAGCTGCTGGGACGGGTGGCGGGAAAAACGCTTCGCGGCACCACCGATCTGGCAGCCGCGGTGCGCGCGAGTGCCGTCACCCTCATCGCGGTTGGGACACCCTCCCGCGACGGCGCGATCGATCTCTCCGCGGTCGAGTCCGCGTCGGCAGCGATCGGGACGGCACTCCGCGATTCGGCCGCCTACGTGGTCGTGGTGGTTCGCAGCACCGTCGTGCCTGGCACCACCGAAGGGCTGGTGCGCGCCGCCATCGAGAAGGCTTCGGGCCGCGTCGCGGGGCGGGACTTCGGACTAGGGATGAATCCGGAGTTTCTCACCGAAGGGACCGCGCTGGAGGACTTCCAGGGCCAGGATCGCGTCGTCATCGGCGCGATCGACCAGCGCTCTTTCGACCTGCTGGAGCAATTGTACGCGGGCTTTCCGGGCGTACCGAAGATCCTGGTGAATCCGCGCACCGCCGAAATGATCAAGTACGCCTCCAATGCGCTCCTCGCCACGGCGATTTCCTTCTCCAACGAGCTGGCGAATCTCGCGAGCGCGGTCGGTGAGGTCGATATCGTCGACGTGATGCGCGGGGTGCATTTGTCCCGCTACCTCACGGCCCAGGAACCCGCAACGCCAGGATGGCGCGCACCGATCGGCGCCTTCCTCGAGGCGGGATGCGGATACGGTGGCAGCTGCCTCCCCAAGGACGTGAAGGCCCTCGTCGCGCACGGACGGTCGCTCGGGGTCGAGATGCCATTGCTGGCGGCGGTCGACCGGACCAACGCCGGCCGCGCCGGCCGGCTGCTCGACCTGGTGCGCCGTCACTATCCTGCATTGCGCGGCGAGCGGGTCACCGTCCTGGGGCTCGCGTTCAAGCCGGACACCGACGACGTCCGCGAAACGCCGGCCGGTCCGGTCGTTCGGGCGCTGCTCGAAGCAGGCGCCAATGTCACCGTGTATGACCCGGTTGCAGGTGGGAGCGCGGAGTCCCTCTTCGGCACCGGCCGCGTGAACGTGGCCCCGAGCCTGGCGGATGCGGTACGTTCCGCGTCAGTCATCGTGCTGGTGACCCGCTGGCCCGAGTTCGCGGCCTTGCCCGATCTCATCGCGGGAAGGAATCCGTCGCCGCTGGTGGTCGACGGCCGGCGGGTGCTCGACCACTCTCGCATTCCCCGCTACGAGGGAATCGGGCGCTGACAACATGCGGTTTACACCCCTCCCGATCGACGGCGCATTCCTGGTCGAGCTCGAGCCGATTCGCGACGAGCGGGGATACTTCGCCCGCTCCTGGTGCGCTGACGAGTTCGCCCGTCATGGCCTCGACTCCCGCGCCGCCCAGGCCAACCTCGGCGTCAATCCCCGTCGCGGCACGTTGCGTGGTCTTCACTTTCAGGCGGCGCCTCACCTCGAGGCCAAGCTGGTGCGATGCCTCCGGGGATCAGCCTGGGACGTCCTGGTGGACCTTCGTCCCCAATCCACAACCTTTCGTCGCTGGCACGCGGTGGAGCTGAGTGGGGAGAACCATCATGCGGTGTACATCCCACCGCTTTGCGCCCACGGGTATGTCACCCTGGTGGATGACACCGAGGTCTGGTACCAGGCGACCACGCCCTACGCGCCGTCCGCGGCGGGCGGGGTGCGCCACGACGATCCCGCGATCGGAATCGAGTGGCCGATCGAGGCCACCGTCATCTCCGAGCGCGATCAGGCATGGCCCCTGCTCTCCCCGACGGCATGAAGGCCATTGACGAAGAGCTCGCCGCGCGCGCTGCCGCCGGCCAGCCCATCCGGGTGGCACTGGTGGGGGCGGGCGTCACTGGACGCACCATCGCGCTCCAGCTCCTCACGCCGGTGCCTGGCATCCGGCTCGCCGCGGTCATCAACCGCACCCTGTCGCGCGCCGAACAGGCGTGGCAACAAGGCGGCGACATTCAGCCGACGCCGGTCCACGATGGTCGTGCGCTCGATGAGGCGGTGCGGCGCGGGATGCCCGCCATGGCGGAGGACCCGGCCGCATTGTTCGACGCCGAGTCGATCGACGTGGTGGTCGAGGCCACCGGCACCGTGGAGTTCGGTGCCGATGTCGTGCAACGCTCGATCGCGAGCGGCAAGCACGTGGTCCTGGTCAATGCCGAGCTGGACTCGACCCTGGGGCCGCTGCTCCGTGCCCGCGCCGGGCAGGCCGGCGTGGTCTACACCAACACCGACGGCGATGAGCCCGGCGTCGCCATGACGCTGCTTCGCTACCTCCGGTCGCTGGGACTCCGGCCGGTGGCGGCGGGCAATCTCAAGGGCATGATCGATCACTACCGGACCCCGGACACCCAGCGCGCATTCGCGGAGAAATACGGCCAGGACCCTCGCAAGGTCACGAGCTTCGCCGATGCGACCAAGCTCTCGATGGAGGCGACGGTGCTCGCCAACGCGACGGGATTCCGGGCGGGCAAGCGGGGAATGTTCGGCCCGGCCTGCGCCCACGTGAACGAGATCGCCACGTTGCTCCCGTCCGACCTCATGCTCGGCGAGGGACTGGTCGACTTCGCGCTTGGCGCGGCCCCACACACCGGCGCCTTTGTCGTCGTACACGAACCGAATCCGGCCAAGCAAGCTCAGCTCGGCTATTACAAGATGGGAGACGGACCGTTCTACGTGTTCCATACGCCCTATCACCTGCCGCACATCCAGATCGCCTCGACCATCGGACGTGCCGCCCTGGCGGGAGACGCGACCGTGGCACCGCTCGGACGCCCCGTCTGCGAGGTCGTGACCGTGGCGAAACGCGATCTTGGGGCGGGCGAGCAGCTCGATGGCGTCGGGGGCTTCACGGCGTACGGCCTCATTGAGAACGCCCCCACCGCCCGACGCGAGGATGCCCTCCCGATGGGACTGTCCGAGGGTTGCCGACTGGTGCGTCCCGTGGCACGGGATACGCTTATACGCTTCGCCGATGTGGAGCGGCCGGCCGGCCGGCTGGCGGACAAGCTCTGGGACGAGCAGGCGGCCCGTTGGGGACCGGAGGGTGCATGAAGGTCGTGCTGTTTTGCGGGGGACAGGGGCTCCGGATTCGTGAGGACGCGCAGGGAACGCCGAAGCCTATGGTGACCGTGGGCTACCGGCCGATCCTCTGGCACGTGATGCGGACCTACGCCCACTTCGGGCACAAGGACTTCGTGCTCTGTCTCGGGTACCGCGGCGACGTCATCAAGAACTACTTCCTCCACTATGAGGAAGCGCTCTCCAACGACTTCGTCATGACGGGCGCGAGCGGAGCGATCGACCTCCTCCGCACCGACATCGCGGACTGGCGCATCACCTTTGTCGACACCGGGCTCAAGGCCAACATCGGGCAGCGTCTCAAGGCCGTCCAGCGCTACCTCGCGGGCGAGGACGTCTTCCTCGCGAACTACTCCGATGGGCTCTGCGACATCCCGGTGCCCCAGATGATCGACCGCTTCCTGGCGACCGACGCCGTCGGCGCGTTCGTCGCGGTGAAGCCGAGTGCGTCGTTCCACGTGGTGCAGCATGACAGCGGGGGGAAGGTCACCTCGATCGGCCAGGTGGGGGAGTCACCGATCAGGATCAACGGCGGATTCTTCGTGTTCCGGCGCTCGATCTTCGACTACCTCGGCCCCGAGGACGACCTGGTCGACGCGCCGTTCCAGCGGCTCATCGCCGAAGGCAAGCTGCTCACGTTTCCGTACGACGGGTTCTGGGCCTGCATGGACACGTTCAAGGAGCGCCAGCTCCTCGAGGACCTGTACTCGTCCGGTCACGCGCCGTGGATGGTGTGGAACGGCGTCCAGGACCAGTCGTAGTGCACTCCCTTCGCCTCGATGCCATCGCGGGGCGTCCCCTTCGGGTCCTCTGCCTCGGGGCCCACGCGGACGACATCGAAATCGGCTGCGGCGGAACGATCCTGCACCTCGTGCGCGCCTATCCCGGCGTGCACTGCCGCTGGGTGGTGTGGAGTGGCGACCAGGCTCGCGCGGCCGAGGCGCGCGATGCCGCGGGGAAAATGCTCCACGGCGCCGGCCGTGCCGACGTCGCCGTCGAGTCGTTTCGTGACGGCTTCTTTCCGGATCAGTGGGCGGGGCTCAAGGCAAAGTTCGAGGCGCTCAAGGCGGAAGCGCGGCCGGACCTCATCCTGACCCATCATCGGGCCGATCGCCACCAGGACCATCGCATCATCGCGGAGCTGACCTGGAACACCTGGCGGGACGACCTGATCCTCGAATACGAGATCCCGAAGTTCGAGGGTGACCTTCACACTCCCAGTCTTTATGTCCCGCTCGACCGGGCGAGCGTCGATCGCAAGATCGACATCCTCATGAGCGGCTTCGCGAGCCAGCGCGGCAAGCCCTGGTATGACGCCGAGACGTTCAGGGGACTGATGCGGATTCGCGGAGTGGAGTGCGGGTCGCCCACCGGCTACGCGGAAGGCTTCCACGCGCCGAAGGCAACCCTCACCTGATCCAGCGCTTCACCCGCGCGAGCAATCCTTGCGGCACAATCGAGCGCACCGCCTCCCGCGCCGCCGCCGCCGCGCGAAGCTTGAGGAGCGACGCGGAATCACCGAGGGCCACCTCGACGATGGTCACGCCGTCCGACATGATGGCATCACGAAGCACCCGCGCCGCATCGCCGGTGAGCGGGACGTAGGCGGCGCCGACGGCCTGCGCGAATGCCGCGAGGTCGAGGCGTTCCAGTCGGGTGCCGAATTCATGGCCGAACTCGCGATACTGCTGCAACCGGATCAATCCCAGTGACTCATCGACGAACACGATGACTGTGAGCGGAATCCCCTCCCGGGCCGCGGTCGCGAGCTCGAGACCGGACATGGCGAAGCCTCCGTCGCCGACCAGGGCGACCACCCGACGCTCCGGCGCGGCAAGGGCAGCGCCGATCGCCGCGGGAATGCCAAATCCCATCGACTGGAAATCGGTTGGCAGCAGGAAGCCGCGCGGTGCGTCCACCCGGAAATGACGGCGCGCCAGCGTCTGGTGCTGACCTGAATCGAGCGAGAGCACACCATCGGCGGGAAGCGCGCTCCTGAGCTCGCGGAAGAAACCCGACGGCGTCGATGGATCCACGCCGTTCACCACGGGCTCGACCGCGGCAGGATCGGGCGCCGCGGCCGCGCGGCACGCCTCGATCTCCGCGGCGGTCCAGGTGCTGCGCTTGAGCTGCAGGTCCTGCAGCCGCCGGAGGAGGGTTGGCACGTCAGCGCGAATCACCAGTCGGGCCGGATAGTTCGCATTGAGCACGCCCGCCGCGAGATCGACGTGCACCATGCGTTCGGGCGGAAGCTTGAGCTGAAATCCGCCGCTGCCGTTGTGGGAG
>DATEOL010000114.1:0-8039 GCA_035274025.1 Gemmatimonadales bacterium
GCCAGCTCGAAGAGCGCCGTCGTTCCCGGTCCCATGAGCCGGGGCGTCGCGGAGCTCTCGAAGAAGAGGGTGTGCGGAACGCCATCGGGCCCGCGCCAGGAATAGCCGGAGAGCTGTCGGAAGACTCGCTCCTTGATCACCGCCGCCGGCGCGGGAAGCAGTGCGACGACGCCGAGCGCGCCGCGCGCCTTCGCGGTCGCCTCCTTGGCGGCGAAAAGGGTGGTGTGACCGCGCTCATCGGACGGGATCTTCTCCGGACCGCCCGGGAGCAGCACCACGACTTTTCCCTTCACGTCGATGCCGGCGTATTCGTCATAACCGAACGCCGGCAAGCTCAGCCCGTAGCCGACGAAGACCAGCGCAGCGTCGAGGCTGGCCTGATCCCGCACCAGGTCGGGCTGCACCAGGAAGTCGGTGCCGTAGACCAGCTCGCGTCGCCCGCTCCTGCCTTCAAGCACGAGGGTCGGCGTGCCGTCCACCGTCGAGTGCCGCATCGGCATCCGCAGCACGAAGCCCTCGGCGGATGCGGGTTCCAGCCCGAGGGTCTCGAACTGCGCGGCCACATAGTCGGCCGCGAGCTTCACGCCGCGCCTGGTGGTCTCCCGGCCTTCGAGGAGGTCGCTCGCGAGGAAGCGGATGTGGGGCGCTATCCAGCTCGGCTGGATTGCATTGACAACATCTGTCGGGGACTGGGCCTTCAGCCCGGAAGCGACGAAGACGAGGAGCAGCGGAAATCGGTGCATGAGACGGGGTCCTGGTGAACTGCGGTCGACGATTGACGGTTGACGGCGGACGATTGCTTTTGACAGGAACTCACCAGAAGCAATCGTCAACCGTCAACCGTCAATCGTCAATCCTTGGGATCCAAAATGTCCCTGATCTGGTCGCGCGCATCCTGAATGTGAGCTCGAGTAATGGCATCAGCGGCCTTCGGAAGTGCCCGCGCCAGCTCGGCATCGACCGCGCGCAGCTCGCCCCGGAACGCCGCCCGGATGTCGCTGGTCGCGCGGGCCGGCGCGAACTGCGCCGCGAACCGCGGTGGGAGCCCGGCGGGAAGCTGAACCGCCACCGGCCTGATCTTCCCCCGCGCCGCCGCGAGCCAGCTCCGCTGCAGCTCCCGACGGTACGGATCGATCACGACCCGTCCGGCACTCAGCTCGCCCCAGACACCGGCGCGGACGTCGGCCAGGAGGTCGGTGAGCGGATAGGCGTTGGCGCGATTCTTCTCCAGCGCGTCGAACTCGATCACCCGTTCGAGTCGCCGGTCGTTCCAGAGCGCGTTCAGCACCCGCCCCTGCGCCGTGTTGATACGCCGGATCGCGCCTTCCACTTCGATCCGCCGCAGGATCTCGGGATCGAGGAAGTAGCTCGGCGTCGCGAACGCGTTCTCGTTGAGGAAGCGCACTGCTTCACGCTGCCGCGCCCGGGTTTCCGCCGTGTAGCGGGTCCCATTCTGCCCGCCGTACTTCTCCTGCGAGCTGGCGCCCCCCACGACCATGGTGACGTGGGTCAGCTCGGTCGCCCACTGGTTGATGAGCCGGCTGTAGACCAGGTCCAGGTCGTCGAAGTCGCGGCCGTTCTGCACCGTCGACGGGATCACCAGCGGCATGATCTGCCTGATGCTCTTCATGCCCCAGCCGGTGGCCTTCACCGGATCGGCGTCACCGACGGCCTCGGTCTGGTCGCCCGGATCGGAACCGCGGGAGTCCGACATGTTGAAGCGGTACCACGGGACCGAATCCTGCTGCCGGGACCACGCGTTGAGCGTGGGCCACTCGTCATCCGGCGTCCTGGCGTTGGGGATCGGTGAGTAGCCCCACTTCGTGGTGTAGATGTCCCACGGCCCGATGTCGGGCAGCAGTTTGTCGACCGGAATATTGTCCTCCGGCTGCGCCACGTAGTTGAACCGCGAATAGTCCATGATGCTGGGCGAGTGGCCCATGCGGGTCACCCAGCTCGCCTTCCGCAGCGAATCGACCGGGTAGGTGCTGCTCCCCTTCTGGTCGTGCTGGTAGCCCAGCGTGTGACCCACCTCGTGCGCGACCACGAACTCGACCAGCCGCCCCATCAGCTCCGGCGGGAAGGGCCACTGCTGGGCCCGCTTGTCGAGGTGACCCACCTGGGTGAAGTACCAGGTGCGCTGCAGGGTCATGATGTTGTGGTACATGTAAATGTCGGACTCGAGGATCTCGCCGGTCCGGGGATCGTGCACGTTCGGACCCTGCGCGTTCTCGATCGTCGACGGCAGCCAGCGGACGACGGAGTAGCGCGCGTCCTCCGGAGCCCAATCCGGATCCTGCTCCTTGGTCGGCGCGTCCGCGGCAATGATCGCGCGGCGGAACCCGGCGGCTTCGAACGCGGGCTGCCAGGCCTCGATGCCCTTCTTGACGTAGGGCTTGAGCCACTCGGGCGTCGCGGGATCGATGTAGTAGACGATCGGCTTCACCGGCTCCGAGACCGCGGCGCTCGGATCCTTCTTCTCCAGCCGCCAGCGAAGCAGGTAGACGCGCTGGATGGCGCCTTGTTCCGGGCGACCGTAATCGGTCATGTCGAGCGTGAAGAAGCCGATGCGCTTGTCGGCCAGCCTCGGCATCATCGGTCGCTGGGGCAGCCGCACCATGCTCCAGTGCATCTGCACCGACGCGGTCGATGTCGCCGCCGGCGCGAACGGATTCACCGGGACCGGGGGACCGCCGGACGGCGGAGGTGGATAGGTGATGGTCGCCTCGACCTCGACGTTGTCGGGGAAGGAGAGGACCTTCTCGACGAACGACCGGTTCGCGTCGGGCTGGGTCCGCACCCGGTTGCCGGGGCCCATTTCCGGTGGCGGGGCCGAGTAGAAGCGCGTCACCTCGACGACTGCCGCGCTGTCGGGACCATACGTTTCGACGTTGAATCCCCCCAGAATCACGTCGTTGTTCGACGCCCGCACGGCGGTGTAGATCGGGTTCGTTGAATCGGCGACGGTCTCATAGGAGACGGCGCGGAGCAGGACCCGATTGCCCGTCCGCTCCCACTTCACGACCCACGTCGGCGCGAACTGCTGTCCGCCGTACCCCATGTTGATCGGGGTGCGCGAGGCCCGCGTCACCAGCAGCAGCTCGCGATTCAGCTCTTTCCTCGGGATCTCGAAATACCAGCGCGCGCCGACGCGATGAGTCTTGAACAGGCCCGCCCGGCTCACCGCCTCCGAGGTGATGACGCGGTTGTACGGTCTCGGCTGGCCTTCGCCCTGGGCAGCCGGACCGGCGGACGGGCGGGCAGCCGAGTCCACTACCGGGCGGGCCTGACCAGGAATCGCCGCCGGTGGCGGCCCCTGCTGCGGCGCGGGGTTGGCGGGAGCGCTGGAGCCGCCGCAGGCGGCAATGAAAAGGGACAGGGCCGTTGCCGGTCCGTGGAATCGCATGAACCCCTCAGCCAGTTGTGATATGTGAGAGTATACGACGTTAAGGCCGCGAACGTTGGCCCTACCGCCTGCGGAACTCCGCCATGCCCAGGGTCCGCAGGCCCGCGGGGCGTCCGGAGCCGTCAAGCCGGAACGTCACGATCGCCCGGTCGGGCACGGGCAACCGCCAGTGCGCGACAAAGGTGTCATAGTTCCAGTGCTCGAGGTCTCCGGTGAAGACGCCCAGCCGGAGCACCAGTTTTCCGTTTTCCTCCGTGACGACCGCATCGCCGTTGGCGCTGTCCGAATAGGTGCCCGCATACCCGGAAAGCGGGAGAGACGGCGTCGTATTCGGTACCCGCATCGTCTCGGCGGCCTTGATCGCGTCCCGGCCCTTCTGCTCGACGCCACGGAAGCGGTCCAGCATGTCCTTGCTCCAGTCGCGCTTCTCTCCGCCCAGGTACTCGTCGAAGATCCGGAACATCAGGGCTTCATCGATTGAGCTGGGGTTGAGGTTGGTGAGCACCACGAAGCCGAGCTTCTCGTCGGGCATCATGCCGACAAGGGCTCGCATCCCGTCGATCGAGCCGCCGTGCTGGACCACCTTCTTTCCCCGGTAGTCCTGCAGGAACCAGCCGAGTCCGTACATGAAGAAATTGGTGCCCGGGACCATCTGGTGATTCACCGGGCTTAAGGAGGAGAACCAGGGCCCGATCGGGATCACCGTCTGCGGCGAATGCATCTCCCGCATGTTGCGCTCGCTCACCAGCTGCTTCCCCTGCCACTTCCCGCTCGCGAGCTGGAAGCGAACCCACTCCGCCATCTCGCCCACGCTCGAGTTGATGGCGCCCGCGGGCGCAACGTTGTCGAGGCTCTTCCACTGGATCACGACCGCCGTGTCACCATCGCGCTGGTGCGGCGTCGCGACGTTGGCGTCATTCCCGAAAGCCGTGATGCTCGTGTTGCTCCGGGTCATGCCGAGCGGAGTAAGAATCCGCTGCCGCACGAACGCGTCCCACGTGGTTCCCGACACGCGCTCGACGATGGTACCCGCGGCCAGGAACATGTGATTGTTGTAGCCATAGGTGAGGCGGAATCCCTCCTGCACTGGGACATGCCGTATCCGCCGCAGGACCTCGGCGCGCGAATAGTCGGTCCCCTCCCAGATGTAGTCGGCGCGCTCGAGGCCGACGCGGTGGGTCACCAGGTCACGGATGCGGATCTCGCGGGTCATCCAGGGATCGGAGAGCTGCCACCCCGGCAGGTAATCCACCGCGCGATCGTCCCACTTGAGCTTGCCTTCGTCCACCAGCATCGCGAGCGACGCGGTGGTGAAGGCCTTGCTGCTCGATCCGATCGCGAACAGGGTGTTCTCGTCGGCGGCCTTCGACTTTCCCTTCTCGAGGACGCCGTACCCCTTGGCAAAGACGACCGAATCATTCTTGACGATCGCGATCGCAAGGGCCGGCGCGTTCCATTCGGCGCGCGCCTTGGCCGCGTACGCGTCGATGGCCGTGATATGGGAGTCGTGCTGTTGAGCGGAGCCGGAAGTGACAAGCCCAAGCGTGGCAGCACATGCCGCCCGGATCACTTGTACGCGCATGTTTTCCTCGAGGGGTACCAGCAACACTGAAGTTAGCGACTAGCTGCTAGCAGCTAGCAGCTAGCTGCTACTGCGGGGGTTCGCGGTCCTCGCCGCCGATCTCGGCCGTGATCGCGTCGCCCGGGACCATGGTGCCATCGGCGCCCAGCAGCCGGAAGAGCTGCCACTGCTGCTGCTTCGCGGCGTAGACCCGCGACCCGTTGTACATCACCGAAATCAGGATCAACCCGTCCTTGTGGCCCAGATATCCGACCAGCGTTGCGGCGTTGCCGAGAGTGCCCGTCTTGGCCCGCACGACCCCGGGCGCGGGCAGTCCGCTGGCGAGTTTCCGCAGCGTCCCCGATCCGTTGGCCGGCAGGAGCATCGAGAAATTCCGGCCGTTCGGTGTGGACGGGAACCGCGCGAGGTAGGTCACGAAGGCGTACGGGGTAGCCCGGTCGTCGGACGAAAGACCGCTGCCGTCCACCAGGTGCACGCCGAGATAGTCACCGGTGATCTGCTGGACGTGCTCCGTAAGCTTGGCGGCCCCGAGCGGATCGGCACCGGAGGCCCATCGCAACATCGCTTCGGCACCGATGTTGAGGCTCCGGGTGTTCACCTCGCTCGCGATCGAGTCGAAAGGAGCCGAGGTCACCTCGGCCAGCGTGAGCTTGCCCGAGGTGCCGGAGGCGGTGCCCATGCCCGGGGCGCGAACCCACTCGACGCCCGCCCGGCGAAGCGCCGAGGACCAGGTCGCTTCGAGCACCGCGTGGGGATTGTTGCTCGGCCCGCTCCAGGTGCGGTGCCGGGCCGAGGTTCCCATCTGTCCCGTGACCACGAAACGCCCGGTCGGGAGCTGCCGGATCTGGAGCTGGTTGCGGCGACCCTTCACGGTGCGCGCCTTGATCTCGACCAGCTCACCGATGCCCTCCGGCACCGCGAGGGCGACGACCGGCGAGCGGCCTTTCTGTCCGGGCGCAAGCGTGAAGGACACCTGGTTCTCGTTGAGCATCAGATCGCCGATGAGGGGCGCGAACCGGCTCCCCTTGTGCCGCGAATTCCAGACCGCTGGCCAGGTGGCGTCAGCCTCGCCCACAGCACTCTGAACGGCGAGCGGTCCGGTCAGGCGGCGAATTCCGCGGTCGGCGAGCTGGGCCGCGAGATCGTGCAGCATCGGACCGGTCCGGAGTGGTCGCTCCAGCGTCGGGTCGCCGTTGACCTCGATCGCCCAGGTGCCGATCCAGGTCCCGCTCGAATCCAGTGATCCGGTGCCGAGGACGCGCGTCGACTGGCGCGCATCCCCGCCGAGGACGGTGCGCGCGTAGCCGGTGGTGAAGAGCTTGACGGTGGAGGCCGGAATCATGGGGCGGGTCGCATTCACGCTCCAGACCAGCTGCCCCCTGGCGTCGGCGACCGCGACCCCCCATTCCCCCGGAGCCCTGCGCGCCGCCTGACTGAACCATTTGTCCAGCTGCTGCTGCAGGGTGGGGTCCTTGATGGCGACCTGCTGCGCCCGGGCCACGGGGGCCTGGGCGAGCATCACCAGCCAGGAGAGGAGCTTAACTGCGGGTCTGGAACCGACTTGCAACACGATCCTCCAGGGTAAACGCGCTACTTGAGCAGTGCTTTCGCGATCGTCTGCAGCTGCATGTTGCTCGTCCCCTCATAGATCGTGCCGATCTTCGCGTCGCGATAGAACTTCTCCACCGGGTACTCCCGGCTGTAGCCATATCCTCCAAAAAGCTCTACGCAAACCGAGCACACCTTGTTTGCCACCTGGCTGCTGAAGAGCTTCGCCATGGCGGCTTCCTGCGTGAACGGCTGGCCCGCGTCCTTGAGCCGCGCCGCGTTGTATACCATAAGACGAGCGGCGGCGAGTTCCGTGGCAGCCTGGGCGATCTGGAACTGGATCCCCTGGAACTCGCCGAGCGCCTTGCCGAACTGTTTCCGCTCCTTGACATAGCGGAGTGCGGCCTCGAGCGCCCCGGTGGCGACGCCGATCATCTGGGCGCCGATGCCAATCCGGCCCTCGTTCAGCGTCTCGATCGAGATCTTGTAACCCTGGCCGACCGGGCCGATCACGTTCTCCTCCGGCACCTTGCAACCCTCGAGGATCAGCTCGGTGGTGCTCGACGCGCGGATGCCGAGCTTGAGCTCCTTCTTGCCGACCGTGAAGCCCTCGAAGTCGCGCTCCACCAGGAACGCGGTGATGCCCTTGTAGCCCTTGGAGAAATCGGTGTTGGCAAAGACGATGAAGAGGCCGGCCTCCGCGCCGTTGGTGATCCAGAACTTCCGGCCGGTCAGCTCCCAGTGGCTGCCCTTCTTTTCCGCCCTGGTCTGGAGCGCGAAGGCGTCGCTGCCGCTGCCCGGCTCCGAGAGCGCGAAGGCGCCGAGCAGGTCGGTGCACATCCGCGGGAGATAGCGCTGCTTCTGGTCCTCGTTGCCCCAGCGGAGCAGGATGTTGTCGACCAGCGTGTTCTGGACGTCGACGTAGATCGCGGCCGATGCATCGACCCGGGCCAGCTCCTCGATCGCGAGCCCGGCCATGAAGATCGAGCCGCCGGCACCGCCGTACTGTTCGGGGACTTCTATCCCCATGAGGCCCAATTCGAAGAATTTGGTAATGATCTCGGGGCGAAACTTGCCGTCCTCGTCCATCTGGCTCACGTGCGGACGGACTTCGGTCTCGGCCAAGTCGCGCACCGCCTCCCGGAACATCGTTTCTTCCTCGGAGAGGATGGAGAGCGCGCTGGATTGAGTCGTCGTGGTCATGGCAGCCCCGCTTGGTTGTATACAAAATAAGAGCGTGGCGAACGGGCGCAAAGACGAAAAGGCGAAGGGGTTGCCCCCCTCGCCTTTTCGATTTCCGTTCCTGGGCCTGCTACGGCTTAGTCATTTCCACCGAGCTTTTCACATTTTTCGTCCCGTCGTAGCTCAGGTTGCTCCCGGTGATGCTGCTCACCGAAAATGTGGTGCTGGTGGTTGCCTTCTTGATGGCGCTGCTCGTGATCGTGCAGCGACCGCTCGCGGCGGTGACGCATGACGCGGCGCCGCCGGTGCTGAACCTTCCCG
>DATEOL010000115.1:0-5309 GCA_035274025.1 Gemmatimonadales bacterium
CGCCTTGGCGGTGATCAGCGCCTCGCGGCGGAAGCGCTCCCGTCCCTCGACCGTCGAGGAGGAGGCCCCGCTCAGCACCTTGAGAGCGACCGGCCGGCCAAGCATCAGGTCCAATCCCAGGAGCACCCTGCTCATGCCCCCCGAGGCGATTTCACGAACGACCTCGTACCGGCCGTTGGTGACCTTCGTGAGCCACTGGCGATCCTGATCGAGCGACGGATCCTTCTCGCCGTGCAGTACGGTGCTGACCATCGTTCCCCTCCGCGTCCCGCTGTTCCTGGTGCCGCCGGTGAAGGTGCACGCTCCGTGCCCCCGTGGACGCCCGGATTTCGGCCTTCCTGCCGTCCCGGGTGTCCGCCTGTGGGAAAGAGTGTCCCACCACCGGGCAGACATATCATTAGACAACCCGATCCACGACAATGCGCGAATCCATCCTGCTCATGGTCCTGACGCTCTTCCCCCTCACTGTCCAGGGACAGTCCCAGGTTCCCCAGGTCAGGACCCAGGCTCCGGGGTTCTACCGCTTCATGGTGGGGGACATCGAGGTGACGGCCCTGAACGACGGGGTGATTTCGTACCAGACGGCGGAGCTGCTGCCGACCCTGTCAGCCGAGGAAATCAGGGATGATCCATTCGACATGTCCTACAACGCCTACCTGGTGAACACCGGCGACCGGCTGGTCCTGATCGACACCGGGACCGGCGGGAAGCTGGAGGAGTCGCCCTACTTCAAGGGTGCCGGTCGCCTGCTCGCCAACCTCCAGGCCGCCGGATACCAGCCCGAACAGGTCCAGGAGATCTACATCTCCCACTTGGGCCCTGATCACGTAGGCGGACTGGTGCAGGGAAGCAATCGGGTCTTCCCCAACGCGACCCTCCGCGCCTCGAGCCGCGAGGTCGCGAGCTTCATGCAGAAGCAGAGCCCCGAGATCGAAGCGAAGGACTGGCGGCTCAAGTTCTGGCGCGGTCTCTTCGACCCCTACATCAACGCGGGGAAGTTCCTGCCCTTCGAGCAGGACACGGTGCTGGTACCCGGCGTGCGTTCACTCTTCACCTACGGCCACACCCGCGGCCATACGTCCTACGTCGTCGAGAGCAAGGGACAGACGCTGCTCATTCTCGGTGACGTGGTGCTCGTCGGTGCGATACAGTTCGGGCGGCCCTCCCTTGAGACGTCCTTCGACGTGGACCGGCCCGCCGGTGCCGCAACCCGTGAGCGGGTGATGCAGATGGTGAGTCGCAACGACTGGTGGATCGCCGGCGCGCATCTTTCGTTTCCCGGAATCGGCCGGGTGAGAGCGGGGGCGACGGGGTATCGCTTCTTTCCGGTCGACTACCGGCTGCCATGACATTCCAGCGGCGGTTCCTGGCCACACTGACAGTCCTGGCGACACTCGGTCGCGAGCTGCGCTCCCAGGACCAGCACGCCGATCACCTCGGCACGGTCCGATTCCCCGTGAGTTGCTCCGCGGCGGCACAGCAGGAGTTCAACCAGGCGGCGGCGCTTCTCCATCACATGACCTATCCGCCGGCCCGGGCTGCGTTCGAGCACGTCCTCGTCACCGATTCCACCTGCGCGATGGCGCACTGGGGCATCGCGATGACCCTGTTCCAGCCGCTCTGGCCCACCCGGCCCGGGCCCGAGGCCCTGCGACGAGGGTGGAACGATGTGCAGCAGGCTCGTGTGCTCGGACCGAAGACCGATCGGGAGCGCATGTTCCTCGACGCCGCGGAGGCGTTTTTCCTGGAGCCCGATTCGCGCGACTACTGGCTCCGGATCCGGCGGTGGGAAGGTTCCCTGCAGAGGCTGTATGAGGCCTTCCCCACTGATCCCGAGGCGTCCGCGTTCTACGCGCTTGCCCATCTCGCGACGACGCCATCGGATACGATCTCACGCGAGCACGCCGACCAGGCCGCGGAGATCCTCCTTCGCGTCTATCGCCAGAATCCCGATCATCCCGGCGCGATGCATTATCTGGTCCACGCCAATGACGTGCCGGGACGTGAGAAGGAGCTGCTGGAGATCACCCGCAAGTACGACTCGGTGGCTCCCCGCAATCCGCACGCGCTGCACATGCCCACCCACATTTATACCCGGCTGGGCGACTGGAACGGTGTCATTCGTGGGAACGAGCTGGCGGCGCAGGCGGCGCTCGCAACACCGGCGGGAGAACATGGCGAGTTCATCTGGGATGAGTTCGCCCACGCGGTCGAGTACCTGGTCTATGCGTGGCTGCAGGAAGGCGCCGATGACAGTGCGGCGGTCGCGGTCGAGCGGCTTCGCACGACGACGCGGCTCGAGCCCACCTTCAAGACCGCGTTCCATCTGGCATCGACCCAGGCGCGCTATGCCCTCGAGCGACAGGCGTGGAACGAGGCCGTGGCCCTGGTTCCCCGCGAGCCCGCCACCCTCGACTGGAACCGCTTCCCATGGGCCGAGGCCATCACGCGTTTCGCCCGCGGACTCGGCGCGGCCCATCTTGGCGACCTTCGCGAGTCGAAGATGAACGCGGCGCGACTCGACTCACTGGAGGAGAAGGCGCGAACGTCAGGCGAGGACCTCTTCACCCGGAATATCCGCGTGCTCCGGCTCGAGCTGAACGCGTGGATCGCACACACGGGCGGAGAAGGTGATTCCAGCCTGGTCCTCATGCGCAAGGCCGCCGCGCTCGAGGTCTCCACGCCCAAGCACGCGGTCACTCCGGGACCGCTCCTTCCCGCATTCGAGCTGCTGGGTGATCTTCTGATGGAAGAGAAGCGGCCGGCGGAGGCCCTTGCAGCCTACCGGCGTTCGCTCGAGCTCTATCCCCGGCGATTCAACAGCCTGCTCGGTGCGGCGCGCGCCGCGCGGGCGAGCGGCGACCAGTCGTTGGCCGGTCAGTTCTACCGGGAGCTGATCGCTGTCGCGGCCAGGGGATCCAACCGACCCGGACTCGAGGAGGCGCGCAGGTGACCACCCGGCGTGAATGGCTGGGACAGGCCACGGCAGCAGTCCTCGCCGCCAGCGGATCCGCCCGCGGTCTTCGCGCGATGCAGGCCGGCGTGGTCCAGACCGTCCTCGGTCCCGTGGATGCAGGGAGGCTCGGTTATACCCTGCCCCACGAGCACATCGCGGCCAGCTCCACCGGGTTCATACAGGCCTGGCCCGAGTTCTTTGGCGGCCGCGAGAAGTTCGTGGCGCTCGTGGTCGACAAGCTCAAGACCGCAAAGGCCGAAGGCGTCGGGACGATCGTCGATGTCACCCCGATCGACGTGGGACGCGATGTGCGGCTTCTCGAGGAAGTCTCCCGCAAGTCGGGCGTCCACATCGTGGCAGCAACAGGGCACTGGATCTCGCCCTCGCTCTCCATGAGCGCACGCACCCTCGAGGAGCTCACCCGGTTCTTCACCCTGGAGATCCAGCGCGGCATCGAAGGCACCGGCATCAAGCCCGGGATCATCAAGGTCGCGACCGACAAGGACGGCGTCACCCCATTCGTCGACAAGGTGCTCCGAGCGGCCGCGCGGACGAGCAAGGCCACCGGCGTTCCGATCACTACCCATACCCTCGCCTCGGAGCGCACCGGCGAGAAACAGGCGGACATCTTCGAGCAGGAAGGTGCCAGCCCGTCACATGTCTGTCTCGGTCACTGCGACGACTCGAAGGATCTGGATTACCTCACCGGACTCCTGAAGCGGGGTTACACCCTCGGCATGGACCATCTCACCTGGGGCACGCGCCAGGGCGCCGGCATTCTCACCTGGCAGGAGCGCGCCGCGACGGTCAAGCAGCTCGTCGACGCGGGCTATGCGAAGCAGCTTTTTCTCTCCAACGACTGGTACTTCGGGATCTCGATGGCGCCGAGCGGCGTCATGGACGCGCTGGACAAGATGAACCCCGACGGGATGCTGTTCAGCACCCGCAAGGTGATCCCGTACCTCAGGCAGCTTGGCGTGACGGACCAGGACATCCGGTCGATGACCGTGGAGAATCTACGGCGCTTCCTGGCGGTGAGATGATCAAGTCGGTCGTGGTGCTGCTGGGTGTGATCAGCCTATGGGCATGGCCCCAGGGCCAGGCGCTGCCCGCGTTCACGCGCACCCTTCAGCTGGAGCCAACGGCGGATACGTCGGCGAATGTAAGCGTCGGTGACGTAAATGGTGATGGGCACCTCGACCTCGTCCTCATCAAGGGGCGCCATTGGCCCGGGATGAGCCGGGTGCTCCTGGGCGAGGGCCAGGGCCGGTATTCCGGGGCTCACGACCTGGCCGACACCAGGTATCGCTCCTACTCCGGCAATCTCGTCGATCTCGATGGCGATGGTTCGCTCGACGTGATTCTCAGCAATGACGCGCCCGATCCGAAGGTCATCCTGCTGAATGACGGCAAGGGTCACTACAGGAACGGTGGGACGTTCGGCCGGCCGGAATGGGAGACGAGGAACGTGGCGGTCGCCGATCTCAATGGCGATCGCCTGCCCGACATCGTAGTGGCCAATCGTTCCGATCACGCCACGCTCTTTGTCTGCCTCAATCATGGCGGGGGACGGTTCGATACCACCTGTTCACCCTTCGCCGACTACTCGGCGACGACCATCACACCCGCCGACATGAATGGCGACGGCCGGATCGACCTCGTGGTCCCGAATCGCGATGGCGGCCGGGGATATGTGTACCTGAATGCGGGCGACGCGACTTTCCCGAAGGAGAAGCGGATTCCGTTCGGCGCCCCGGATGCAACGATCAGGGCGGCCGCGGTGAGCGACCTCGATGGAGACGGCGCGCTAGACATCGTCACGATCGACGACGAGCACCGCAAGATCGAGATCTCTCACGGAATCAAGGGAGCCGGCTTTGCTCCCCCCGTCCCGATCGGCGACCGGAACGCCGAGCCGTATGCGATCACCATCGCGGACCTGAACCGCGACGGACGCCCCGACATCGTTGTGGGATTCGTCGAGGCCCGGTCAGAGGTTTTCTTCGGCCAGAAGTCTCGACAATTCACGAGGGTCAGCTTCGGCGACGGCAAGGGTGCGGTGTACGGATTCAGCGTCGCCGATCTCGACGGCGATGGACAACTCGACATCGCGGCTGCCCGGTCAGAAGCGCCAAACGTCGTTTACTTCGGGGATGTGAAAAGGTAGAGGGTGCGTGGGCAGAATCGATTGCCGAAATGATAGCCGATCTACCCCAGTCTGCGAAGAAGCTCCTCTCCTCGGGGTGAGAGCCGGTACCCGATCTCCAGACTGATCGTGAGCCCCATCGCCTTGAGCTTCCGGACATTCGGCTTGAAGGTCGCCCGGTCCTGCCCCACCAGCTTGCAGATATCT
>DATEOL010000116.1:0-9474 GCA_035274025.1 Gemmatimonadales bacterium
CCATCTTGTCGGCGACTACATCGTCTGCCCCTGGCACAATTACAAGTTCCACCACGTGACCGGCGAAGGAGAGCCGGGATACGAGGACGATCGGGTCCCCCGCTATGACTCGAAGGTGGAGAACGGCCGTCTCCTGGTGAGCGTCGAGGCGGCCACGACCCGCTCGGTCAAGCACCATCCCCATCCGCTGGCGCGGAAAATCGAACGGGGGACCGGGCCGATCCGCATCGTCGGGATCTCCACGACGTCGATGGACGAGGCCAATCCGCGCCCCTCGACATCCGAACGCCTACTGCTCGCCGCGCTCGACCACGCCGACAAGACCTGCCGGTGCGAGACGAAGCTCATCCGGCTCTCCGCGCTCAACTTCCGTCCCTGCGAGGGCTACTACTCCAAGAGCGCCCACGCCTGCACCTGGCCCTGCTCGATCACGCAGCTGCACGAGGATGACCAGCTCGACCGGGTCTATGAAGCCCTGGTGCATTGGGCCGACGTGGTGATGGTCGCGACGCCGATCCGGTGGGGCTCCGCGAGCGGGCTCTACTACAAGATGGCCGAGCGACTCAACTGCGTGCAGAACCAGATCACGATCCGGAACCGGATCCTGATCCAGAACAAGGTGGCATCCTTCATCGTCACCGGCGGCCAGGACAACGTGCAGGGCGTCGTCGGCCAGCTCATGACATTTTTCGGCGAGCTCGGCTTTCTCTTCCCGCAGTTCCCGTTCATCGGGCACTCGCGGGGCTGGTCTGCCGAAGACATGGAGAACAACGTCAAGGAGGTTTTCGCCAGCAAGGACCTGGTCGAGGGTGCCCAGGCGCTGGCGGATCGTTCGATCGAGCTGGCGAGCACGCTGCTTGGCCGCGAGGCCCCGGAGCACGTCGCGCGCGGCGGCCGCAAGGCGCACAAGCTGGCCTAGTCACCGTAGGGGCCGGGCATTGCCCGGCCCGCAACACGAGAGGAAGACTACATGAGCACGGATCGTCGTTCTTTCCTGGAGCGTCTCACCCTCGGTACCGTCGGCATCGGAGCGATCGACGCCCTTCGACCCGCGTCGACCCACTTCGACTCCCTTCGGCTCCCGGACCAGGCCGACTGGGACCTGAGCTGGACCGCAAAGGTCACCGGCCAGCGCAAGGCGGTCTTCGATGTTCCCGAGATCGAGAGCGGCTACGGCGTGTGGCGGGCGATCCTGGTGCGGAAGCAGTACGAGGACGTGCTCAAGGTCCCCCAGCGGGAGATGAGCATGGTGCTGGTGCTCCGCCACAACGCCATCGCGCTGGCGATGAATCAGGCGTTCTGGGACAAGCACAACATCGGGCCCGACAGCAAGGTGATGGATCCGCTCACCGGCAAGGAGACCCGCCACAATCCCGTCGCGGAGCGGACCGGGGAGTTCGCCCTGCCCGGGGAGATGAGTGGAATGGCCCTCGAGCCCTTCATGGCGAGCGGAGGGATCGTGCTGGGATGCGCGCTCGCGTTCAAGGACATGATCGGGAAGGTGCAGGCGGCGGACAAGGTGGATGAGGCCGAGGCGGAGCGGCGGGCGAAGACCTTCCTCGTTCCCGGCATCATCCTCCAGCCGTCAGGGGTGTTCGCGGCTCAGCTGGCGCAGGACACCGGCTGCCGGTACGTCAGGGCGTCATGAGGTCGTAGGGCCGGGCATTGCCCGGCCCACCCTCATCTTATCGATTGAACACGAAGTAGTCGTACACCGCCCGCGCGACCTGGGCGATCTGCCGCTCCTGCGCGTCCGCGTTCCCCGTCGCTTCCTTCACGAACACCGACAGCGCCACGTGGCCGGCCCCATCGGGCAAGTCGATGATCCCGACGTCGTTGGCGATGCCCATGTTGAGCGTGCCGGTCTTGTGTGCCACCCGGAGATTGGGCGGGAGCAGGCCCTTGATCCGCGCGTTGCCGGTCTCGCAGCGGTACATGATGTCCAGGAGCAGGTCGGACATCGCGGGCGACAGCCCGTCCTTCTTGTAGATCCTGGCGAGAAGCGCCGTCATTCCGCGGGGCGTCGCGGTATCACGCCGGTCCTTGAGAAACGCTTCGCGTGCCGCGGCGCGGTCGGCATCGGTCGTCCCGCGAGCGAGCTCACGAAAGCGCTGCCGCGACCAGGTCTCCTCGGGGCCCAGCCCCTTCACCCCCATCGCGTCGGCAATGAGGAGGATCGTGGGCCGGTCCACCGAAATCCCGCTCACCCCCGCCTGCGCCAGCCGCGCATTCACCGCGGTCCCGCCGCCCGCCGCCTTGAGCACCATGTCGGTGGCGCTGTTATCGGAGATGAGGAGCATCAGCTCCGTGAGGTTCCGGAGCGAGAGCGACACGCCCGGATCGTCGAAGAGATTGCTGAGCGTACCGCTGCCCGGATGCAGGTCCTGCGGCTGCACCGTGATCATGCTGTCGAGCCGCACCTTCCCCTGGTCGACCAGCGTGAAGAGCTGGTAGGCGACCGGCACCTTGAAGGTGCTCGCCATCGGGAACGGCTCGTCGGCGTTGAGGTAGAGCTCCCTGCCGGTCTCCAGGTGATGGATGCCGACACCCACCGTGCCACCGGCG
The DNA here is from genome assembly GCA_035274025.1 of Gemmatimonadales bacterium. Lineage (GTDB taxonomy): Bacteria > Gemmatimonadota > Gemmatimonadetes > Gemmatimonadales > GWC2-71-9 > SZUA-320. Next base: position 2,566 of record DATEOL010000116.1, read on the forward strand.
ATGGTCGACAGGCGGGTCAGCTCGGTCTCCAGGCGCGCGAGGCCCGGGTCACCCGCCTGCGCCGCGGCGGGAGCGGCGAGCACGGCGGCGGCAGCGAGGACGGGGGACAGGACGCGAAGGAACATGGTGGCCTCCGGGAAGGACTGGCTGGCGATGGTTCTCGAGCGATCCGGCGATGCAAGGTAGCCGCCCGTATTCCCGGAATGAACTTTCCCCGTGGCACCGGTGTACCCGAGGGTGATGCCCTCACAGAGCCCGCCTGCAGGTTGCCTCGCCGGGAGCCGATGCACATGCTGTGGGTGATCGTCGCCACCGCGCTCGGAACCGTGGCGATAACCCTCGTGGTCATGAATTTCCTGACCCCGGAAAAGAAGCTCCAGCGAAAAGTCGACCACCGGTACAGGATCGACGATCCGCAGTTCCGGCGCGAGATGTCGGTGCTGATGGGCCCCTCCGTCCTGCCCGGAAACCTCGTCACGCCACTCCAGAACGGCCAGGAGATTTTCCCGGCCATGCTCGCCGCGATCCGCGGGGCGACCACGTCCATCACCTTCGAGACCTACATCTACTGGTCAGGCGGGATCGGAGAGAAATTCAGCGACGCGCTGTGCGAGCGCGCGCGAGCCGGCCTGCCGGTGAGCGTGACGATCGACTGGGCAGGCAGCATCAAGATGAAAGCCGAGCTGCTCGAGGGAATGGAACAGGCGGGAGTGCGGGTACACCGCTACCGCCCGCTCCATTGGTACCACTTGGGCCGGATGAACAACCGCACCCACCGCAAACTCCTGGTGGTGGATGGAAGGATCGCGTTTACCGGTGGGGTCGGCATCGCCGACCAGTGGGAGGGCAGCGCAGGTGATCCGGACCACTGGCGTGACTCGCACTACCGGGTCGAGGGTCCGGTCGTGGCGCAGTTCCAGGCGGCGTTCAACGACAACTGGATCAAGACGACCGGCGAGGTGCTCAACGGGCCGGAATACTTTCCGGCATTGACCTGCGCCGGTGCGGTGGACGCGCACCTGTTCGTCGCCTCACCGGCCGGAGGCGGCGAGAGCATGCACCTGATGTTCCTCCTCGCCATCGCGGCCGCCGGGCAGGCGATCGACATCAGCGCGTCCTATTTCGTGCCCGATGACCTCACCAGCCAGGCCCTGATCACGGCGCGCCGGCGCGAGGTCCGGGTCAGGATTCTGGTGCCCGGCAAGCACATCGATTCAACCGCCGTGCGGCTGCGCTCCCGGGCGAGCTGGGGACCTCTGCTCGAGGCCGGGGTCGAGATCTACGAATATGAGCCGACCATGATGCACGCCAAGCTCCTGGTCATCGACCGCGCCTTCGTCTCGGTCGGCTCGACCAATTTCGATATAAGATCATTCCGCCTGAACGATGAGGCGAGCCTCAACCTCTATTGCGCCCGCTTCGCCGCTGACATGACGGCCGTGTTCGAGGACGACCTGGGCCGGGCGGCACCCTACAGCTACGCCCAATGGAAGGACCGGCCGCTCCGCGAGAAACTGACGGAGCGGCTGCTGTGGCCGATCCGTTCCCAGCTCTAGGCCAGCCAGCAGCGCCTCAGTTGGGCGCGTGCGTGCCCGTCGCTCCGTAGTTTCGTAGTTCCGTAGTTGCTCATGCCGAGGCCGAACTTCACGAACCAGCCATCGGGCTTCGGGTACCAGTAGCCGGCGCGGCGAGGACTTCGGTGTGCTCGCTCAAGTCGCCGCGGCCGCGCCGGTGTCGCCAAGCGGGCGGGCAGGCACACCACGATGCGTTTTCACCACGTCGCATCGTGCGATCGCGCAACGCGCCTATGTTGGTCAGCAGTGAGCAGTGAGCAGTGAGCAGTGGGCAGTGAGCAGTGAGCGGTGAGCGGTGAGCCGTGAGCCTTGGAGTGACAACAAGCCGAAGAGACGATGAGACGATGAGACGATGAGACGATGAGACGATGAGACGATGAGACGAAGAGACGATGAGACGATGAGACGATGAGACGTGAGACGATGAGACGAAGCCCTGGCATTCCGACCTGGGGACTGACCCACGTTGCGCTCAAGGTGCGCGACCCCGCACGCTCGCTCGCGTTCTATCGCGCGATCCTCGGCGTCGTCCCGGTCTACGAATCGAACGACTGGATCCAGGCGCAGACACCCGGGACGCGCGACGTGCTGGTCTTCGAGCGCGCGAAGCGCGGCGCCGGCAGACCGGGCGGCGTGGCGCACTTCGGGTTCCGCCTCAAGCGTCCGGCGGACATCGAGCGGGCAAGAAAAACAGTCGCCGGGGCGGGCGGAGTGATCACCGAGACCGGAGACTTCGTCCCCGGTGAGCCGTACGTATTTTTCAAGGACCCCGATGGATACCTGGTCGAGATCTGGTATGAGATTCCCGCGCAGGGGAGACGATAGACACCGGACTTTCCCCGCCCTGCGGCGTGCGTCCCGCGCCATCGGGCTGACGGCGATTCTGGCAGGATGCACCCGCGAAGCGGAGCCGCCGGCCAGGACCGCGGTCAGCCTCGATTCGGCGCAAACGCTTCCCGCCAGCGCGCCGGTCGCCCCCGCCATCGCGCTCGACCTGGTCGCCGCGGCGATTCAGGCGGGCGCCGGCTCCGGTCGCGTGCCGCTGATGGAGAAGCCGGCGCTCGGCGCCCGGCGGGAGGACCTGGGCCGTCTGTACGAGGAAAGTTGGGCCCCGCTCTGGGTGGACGAGGCCGGACGTCCGACTCCGGCCGCGGCGGACGCGATCGCCGCGATCCGCACCGCGCCCGAGGACGGGCTCGACTCGCTCGATTACTCCGGGGCCCGGCTCGACTCGGTCGCCACCGTCCTCTCGAACGCGGCCACGCGCTCCCCGTTGGAGGTCGGTCGCTTCGACCTCGCGCTGAGCCTCGCCTTCCTGCGATACGTCGGCGACCTCCACGCCGGCCGGGTCGAACCCGCCAAGGCAGGCTTCAAGCTCTCGGCGTCGGTCGACCGCCACGATGTGCCGATGCAGATCCGCTCCGCGCTGTCCGATGGCTCCCTTCCCCAGCTGGTCCTGACCCAGCGGCCGACGTTGGTCATCTACAGTCGCCTGAAAGAGGCGCTCGCGCAGTACCGCGCCCTGGCTGACAGCGCGACCGATTCCGTGCCGCCAGTGACGACGTCGGTGAAGCCTGGGGATACATCGTGGATTGGCGTCCCGGCCCTCGAGAAGCGCCTGAGGTTGCTGGGAGATCTCACCAACAGCACCTCGTCGACAGTCGACGGTCGACCGCCGACTGGTTACGACAGCGTCCTGGTCGAAGCCGTCAAGCGATTCCAGGATCGCCATGGCCTGGAACCGGACGGCGTCATCGGCAAGGGCACGGTCGCCGCGCTCAACGTGCCAGTCTCCCGGCGGGTCGAGCAGATCCTCCTCTCGCTCGAACGGCTGCGCTGGATTCCCGACCTCGAGGGCGATCGGTTCATCGTCGTCAACATCCCGACCTTCCACCTCTGGGCCTGGGACTCGCTCAACGCCGAAGGCGCACCCTCGATCGACATGAACGTCATCGTGGGAAGGAACACCCTCAACACCCAGACGCCCGTCTTCGTGGAGCAGATGCGCTACGTGATCTTCCGGCCCTACTGGAACGTCCCACCCAGCATCCTGCGCAGCGAGACCTTGCCCGCGATCCGGAAGGACCCCGAGAACTACCTCGCCCGGAACGACATGGAGATCGTGCAGGGCCAGGGCGACGATGCCCGTCCGGTGGCCGCGACGCCCGAGAACATCGCGCTGCTGGCGAAGGGACAGCTTCGGGTGCGGCAGCGACCCGGTCCTCGCAACTCGCTCGGCCTGGTCAAGTTCATGTTCCCGAACGACGAGAACGTCTACCTCCACAGCACACCGGCCCAGGAGCTCTTCAACCGCAACAAGCGCGACTTCAGCCACGGCTGCGTTCGGGTGGAGCGTCCGGTCGATCTCGGCGTCTGGGTGCTCCGCGAGGTCGCCGGCTGGGACCACGATAAGATTGTCGGCGCGATGAAGGAGGGAAAACCGACCCGGGTGAATCTTCCCCGGCCCCTGCCCGTCATTCTGTTCTATACGACGGCAATCGCGGGCCTCGACGGACGCCCCCAGTTCTTCGAAGACGTTTATGGTCACGACGCGAAGCTCGAAAAGGCGCTGGCGACGCGCTGAGATCCTTCTCGCCGCCCTGGCGGCGGCGGGATGCGGCGCGTCGACCGGACCGGACAATCGGGAGGATCAGTTCGACCAGCTCTGGGAGAGCTTCGACCACACCTACCCGTACTTCTCCTACAAGCAAATCGACTGGAACGCCGCCCGCGCCACGTACCGTGACGCCGCCATCCGTGCCGGGACGATGGAAGGCTTCGTGCTGGTGGTGGGCCAGATGCTGGAGCCCCTGAGGGACGCGCACGTCTACATCGAATCGCGCGGCGGTGCGAGGACCCCGACCTATGTCCCCCAGGCCCAGGTCAACTGGGACGTAACGACCTGGGAGCAATACCTGATCCGGAACGACTGGGCCCAGCTCACCGGATGGGGTTGGGGGCGGTGGGGTGACGTGGGCTACATCGCCATCAGCGCGTGGACCGAGGATCGACTCACCGCGGCTGACTTCGACCGCGCCCTCGAGAGCCTCCGCGACACCCGCGAGCTCATTTTCGACGTACGCATGAACCCCGGAGGGAACGATCAGCTCGCCTTTGCCGTCGCGGCACGCTTCGCCGACCAGGCCAGGATCACCGGATACACCAGGGTGAGGAACGGCGCGGGACATGACGACTTCACCGCCCCGACGCCGCGGAACCTGTCGCCCCGCGGACCGTGGCAATACACCAGGCCGGTCACGCTGCTCATGGGCCGGGGCAGCTTCAGCAGCAACGAGAGCTTCATCGCCGCGATGGGAGAGTTTCCCCACGTGACCCTGGTGGGTGACACGACCGGTGGAGCGAGCGGGAACCCGGTCCGACTCGAGATGGGCGAGGGCTGGCACTACACGGTCTCGACCTGGATCGAGACCACCGTGGCCGGCCGGATCATCGAGTGGAACGGAATCGCACCCGACATCGTGGTCCCCTGGTCGCCCCAGGTCATGGCTGCCGGCACCGACCAGACGCTCGAGTTCGCGATCGCGCGCACCGGCGCCACGGCGAATCTCCGCCACTGATGCGGATCGGCTTCGCCACCACGGCGGACTGGGGGATCACCGACGACGATCGACTGGCTGCCAACGCGCTCGAATCCCGTGGCGCGACCGTCGTGCCGGTCTTCTGGAACGACCCCACGTCACCGGAAGTCGACCTGCTGGTCATCCGCTCCACCTGGGGATACCAGCATCGGGTTCCCGAGTTCGCGCGCTGGCTGGTCGATCTCGACCAGCTGGGCATCCCGGTCTGGAACCCGCCTCACCTGCTCCGATGGAATCTCGTCAAGAGCTATCTCCGCGAGCTCGAGCTCGCGGGGATCACCACCGCGCCGACCGAATGGGTCCAGGGCAAGGCGCCGCCGCTCCCCAGCGTGCTCGAGGAGAAGGGCTGGGACTCGGCGGTGGTAAAGCCGATCATTTCCGCGAGCGGCCACCGGACCTTCCGCACTACCAGGGACTCCGCCGAGCACGATGGGGACAAGTATCATGACGCGCTGAGCACCGGCGCGATCATGATCCAGCCCTTCCTGCCCGAGATCGCGAGCGAAGGGGAATGGTCGCTCATCTTCATCGGCGGAGTATTCAGTCACGCCGTGCTCAAGCGTCCGGCCGCCGACGGCTTCCTGGTCCAGCGCGAACATGGCGGCACGTCCACTCCCATGGACCCCCCGGCCCGCCTCGTCGACGACGCCGCGCTCGCCCTCGGCACAGCACCGGGGAAGACGCTCTATGCCCGGGTCGACGGCGTCCGCCGCGGTGATCGGCTGGTGCTGCTTGAACTGGAGCTGCTGGAGCCCGATCTTTTCTTCCGCTTCGGGCCAGGCGCGCCCGAACGCTTCGCCGAGATCTTGCTCAGCCCGTGACTTCCTGGAGTCCCACATGAGGATGCCCAGTCGCTCCTACCGCATTTCCCTCACCTGCCTCACGACGACGCTCCTCTCAGGACTCGCTCCGATTGCAGCCGATGCCCAGGAGAAGTGGAGCGTCGAGACACCGACCGGTCCGACCCACGAGCTGAAATTCGAGGCGACCCAGGGCACCTGGATGAGCCTTTCGATGTCGCCCGATGGCCGGTCGATCATCTTCGACTTGCTGGGCCACATCTACGAGCTCCCGGTCGAAGGCGGCACGGCGAAGCGGCTGACCGATGGACGCTCGTGGAATCTCTTTCCTCGCGTGAGTCCTGACGGCCGGTCGATTGCATTCTCCTCCGACCGGTCCGGGCAATTCGAGGTCTGGACCATGGATCGCCAGGGCGGCTCGCTCCGCAATGTCTCCGCGGCTCGGGATCGGAGCTGGGACAATCTTTACCGGCCGGCCTGGTCGGCGGACGGCCAGCGGATCTACGCGGCCGGCCAGGGCGATGGAGCTCCGAGTCAGCTCATTGCATTCGATCTCCGCGGTGGACGCCAGGTCCTGGTGCGAGGTGGCCCCGGGATGTCGAGCCCGGAGCCCGAGACTCACGGCTCGCGGGTGTTCTACGAGCGAGGAGACGGCCCGCTGTACGGCTTCGCCTTCAATCCCTACGTGACGCCTCCGAGCGGCACCCGGATCGAGCGCTACGACCAGGCCACCGGTGAAGTGGGCGTGCACATCGAGCGTCCCGGTGGGGCCTTTGCCCCCGCGCTGTCGCCCAGCGGGCGGCAGCTGGCCTACGTCCACCGACGGATCGACTCCACGGTGCTCATCGTCCAGGACCTGGCGACCGCTCGCGAGTGGATCGTGCTTCGCGGGCTCGATCGCGACCGCCAGCAGGGTTCGGGATATGGGCCATATCC
>DATEOL010000117.1:0-17213 GCA_035274025.1 Gemmatimonadales bacterium
CGCTGGAGCGGGCGATGCGGGAGAAGAATCCGGGCTTGATCATGATGTTCGGCGGCGACTCGGCGGTCTTCTCGCGCCTCCGCGCCGTGTACCACCCGCGGGCGGGCTCGGAAGCGGACCGGATCCTCACCCTCATGGACAGTACACTCTCCATCAACCGGCTGTTCCTATCGGGGCAAGGGTATGAATCAAACCTGAGCCGCTCGCGCCTGCTCAAGCGGCAGTTCTGGCGGTTCTACGATTCGACCCGCGCGGCGACGGGAAAGGAGCCGAAGGTGATGCTCAAGTTCGGTGCCTCGCATCTGCAGCGGGGGCGGAACTTCACCAACACCTATGACCTCGGATCGTTCCTGCCGGAGCTGGCCGAAAAGGATGGCGGCGAGGCGACGAGCATTTACGTCGTCGGCGGTCCCGGCACCCAGCGGGCGCAGATCGATCCGCGCTCGATGACGTCCATGAGTGTTCCGGTGGAGTCCATCTCCCCGGCGTGGGCAAAGCCCTTCGCCGATGCCGCGGATCCGGCGCGATGGACGGTCTATGACCTTCGGCAGCTCAAGGCGATGGGAGGGAGAATGGTCAATGCGCTGGCGCCGGAAATGCAGCGGATCATCTTCAGCTTCGACGCGATGGTGGTGCTTTCGAAGAGCTCGCCCCAGCACGACCTGATCACATCACGACCCTAGTCGGCTCGCCCGGTCCTCGAGGAGGCGGCGCTCCTTCTCATTGCTGGTGAGTTGCGCCGCGACCCGAAGCTCGGCCCTGGCTTCATCCCTGCGGCCGAGCTTGGCCAGGAAATCCGCGCGCACCGCGGGGAGCAGGTGGTACGACTCGAGGGCAGGGTCGCCCCGGAGCGGCTCGAGGATCTCGAGTCCCGCGGCGGGTCCGAAGGCCTGCGAATAGGCCACCGCGCGGTTCAGCTCGACGACCGGGGATGGCGAGATCTGGGCGAGTCCGTCATAGAGCGCCGCGATCCGGGTCCAGTCGGTCTCCTCGATGGAGGTGGCGCGCGCGTGGCAGGCCGCTATCGCCGCCTGCAGTCCGTAATTGCCCAGGCCGCTGCCCGGACGGATTGCGCGTTCCAGGGAGGCGAGACCGCGCTGGATCAGCAGCCGGTCCCATCGGAGGCGATCCTGGTCGGCGAGCAACACGGGCTCCCCGCTGCTGGTCACCCGGGTGCGGAGCCTCGAGGCCTGAAGCTCGAGGAGCGCGACCAGACCGTGCACCTCCGGCTCCTCGGGCATCAGCCCCGCGAGAATCCTGCCCAGGCGAAGCGCCTCATCACAGAGCGTGGGACGGATCCAGTCCTCCCCGGACGTCGCGGAATACCCTTCGTTGAAGACGAGATAGATGACCTCGAGCACGGCGCCGACCCGGGCGGTGAGCTGGTCGGTGCGGGGCACCTCGAACGGGACTCGCGCCTCGGCCAGTGTACGCTTGGCCCGCACGATGCGTTGCGCGATGGTGGGGACTGGAGCGAGGAACGCCCGCGCGATCTCTTCGGTCGTGAGACCGCCGAGCAACCTGAGGGTGAGCGCGACGCGGGCTTCGGTGGACAGCACCGGATGGCAGGCGATGAACATGAGGCGCAGCAGGTCATCGCCCACGCGGTCATCGAGGGCAGTGTCGAGATCGGGCGACGTCCGCTCCAGCTCGACCAGTGCGGCGCCCAGCTCCTCGTGCTTACGGTCGAGCCGCTTGTCGCGCCGGAGATGATCGATGGCGCGCCGCTTGGCCGCGGTCATGAGCCAGGCGCCGGGATTATCGGGCAGACCTGACTCGGGCCACTTTTCCATCGCGGCGAGGAGCGCGTCCTGGGCGAAATCCTCCGCCAGGCTCAAGTCACCCACCATCCGCGTGAGCGACGCGATCAGCCTGGCGGACTCGATCCGCCAGACTGCCTCGATCGCGCGATGGCTCGCGGAGGACGTCACAGCTTAGCGCTTGGTCGCGTTCTGCGCGGCCTGCTCGCCGATCCGCTTGTCCTGCTCGCGCAGGTCGGGCGTGTAGGCCTCGCCGAAATCCTCGGCTTCGAAGATCTGCCGGATCTCGATCTCGGATTCGTGGCCCGGATGCGGATTGGGGCAGCGCTTCACCCATTCGACGGCTTCTTCCAGCGACTTGACCTGCCAGATCCAGAAGCCCGCGATCAGCTCCTTGCTCTCGGCGAAGGGACCGTCGATGACCGAACGCTTCGACCCGCTGAACCGCACCCGCTTGCCCTTCGAGCTGGCCGCAAGACCCTCACCGGCCAGCATGATGCCGGCCTTGACCAGCTCCTCGTTGTACTTGCCCATCTCGGCGAGCATCTCGTGGTCGGGCAGGACGCCCGATTCGCTCTCCGGGGTTGCCTTGACGATGACCATGAATCGCATGATTGGGTAACTCCTTGTCGGACTGCAGGTTTGCATGAAGGCCCTCGGTGGCCTTCATACCTGCGACGAGTGGGGGCCTTCGGATTCGACAACCGACCATCGATGAACCCGCTCCAGCAAGCCGGTCGCCCCCAGCTCGTTGCATATCGGCTCCAGGGCGCCGTGGTCGGCTCCCCGCCATTCCAGCTCCCTGATCGACTCCGGGAGGGGTGCATCGGTGCGGAGCCTCGCCAGGGTGCGGTAGAGGGTGACCTCGTCCCGCCCGTTTCGAAGCGATTCGGCAAGCGCGGCGGCGCCGCGCACCGGAACCGCCCACTCGGCCTGGTTGTCCGGGATGGCCTCGAGGTGCTCATAGTGGGCCAGAACGGCTGCCGCCGATTTCGCGCCCCACCGGGCCAGGCCGGGATAGCCATCGGCGTCATCGCCGACCAGCGCGAGCCAGTCCGGAATGGAGGCGGGAAGCACGCCGAACTTTTGCCGCACCCCGGCCTCGTCGTACACCTTTTTCCGGACCCGATCGAGACAGATGACACGAGTTCCCCGAACGCACTGTGCCATGTCCTTGTCGGGCGAGCAGATGACGACCTGTTCGACATCCGGGTCGAGCTCGGCGCGCGCGGCGGCGGTCGCGATGCCGTCATCGGCCTCGAACTCGATCATCGGCCACACCACAATCCCAAGTGCCGCAACGGCCCGCTCGGCAAGATGAAACTGCGCCATCAGGTCGGCGGGAACACCTTCACTGGTCTTGTACCCCGGGTAGAGGTCGTTGCGGAAGGACTCGACGACGTGGTCGAAGGCGCAGCCGATGTGGGTGACACCATCCTCGCGCAAGAGCGCGAGCATCGATCGCATGAGGCCTAGGGTCGCGCCCACTTCGAGGCCGGCCGGCGATCTGGCCTCCGGCGCGCCGAAGTAGGAGCGAAACAGCTCGTAGGTTCCGTCGACGAGATGGACTTTCATCTAAAGACCTAAAGACCGAAGGACCTAATACTACATCCTGGGCCCTGCGACCTTAGGTCTTTAGGTCTTTACGTCTTTGGGTCCTCTTCGCGGAGCTACTCCGAAAAGTCGTAGCGAACTTCGGTGAGTCGCCCCCGCCAATAGGGGAGCCGTCCTTCGGGGAGCAGCCAGGCCACTTCGCCCGCGATGGGAACGAGCATCCCATCCCGTCGGCCTTCCTGCGACCAGGTCCCTTCCCATGGTGTCGGAATGGTGACGCCGTTCTGGGAGCGGCCGCGCGCGTCGGCGCGCACCGAAGCGATCGAGCCGGTGGGATTGAACCGGAAGAGCAGCATCACCGAGAGATTGCCGTCGGTCAGTCGCGCGCGAGCGCTGCTGTCATCGACCGCCAGCCAGCGCACGCCTTCCCTCGGCAGCAGCGCGGTCGGGTACCACGCCGCTTCCGCGAGGAAACGCATCAGCTCGCCCAGCGCAAGCCCGGTGGTATCGTGGGACTTCTCGACATCGAACATGCCGAAGAGCGCCGCGTGCAGCATGCCTTCGCCGTTGACGTACGCATCGTGCACCCGGACCGTCACGCCGGGCAGCATCGCGATGCGTGCATCCCAGTCGAAGCCGGGTCGACGGGTGACGACCCGTTGCGACGACGAGAACCGCCGCCAGCTTTCGCCGTTGGGGCTGGTGTTGAACGTTCCCTCGTGGCACATCGTTACCGAGGTGATGATGGGCTGGCCGGGCACCAGGGCGTGGTGAAAGTATCGCCGGACCGGCGGCGGCAGGTCGTCGACCTCACGGGGATCGAAAGGCGGACGCTCGGTCTCGGCCCGCGACGCTTCCAGGCGAGCCCGGATGCGCCGGGTTTCCGTCGCCCAGGAGGTCATCAGGTACGGCTACGGCGTAGCATCAACGATGCGGGTGACCGCAGACGCGACATGAACGCTCATGGAAGTGGGGTGCCTAGCGAAGATAGCAGGCGTGGCGCAGATGCGGTGCCGGAAAAAATGCTAAAGACCTGCTTCGCTGGGCCGCCTCGTCCGGACGATCCCAATCAGGCTGACGATCGCCCAGGTCCCCTCCAGCAGGATGAAGCCGTATTGCCGCTCCACCACGGCCACGATCGTGAGCGCTGTCGCCCCGATCAGGTTCATTACCTGATAGGAAAGGCTCTCGACCGTGAGGCGGCCCAGTTGTGCCCCAGCGAAGGGGAGAAGGATGAGAAGGGCCCCGACGAGCGAAAATACCTGCAGCATTTTGTCAGCCGGGCGCTGGGTTGAGACGTATTCTAACCCGCCCGGTCCGACCGACTCATGGGGCTCCCGACGCTTCTCGACGCGTGAAAGACTGTCCAGCAGGACCCCAGCATGAGACCGAGCCCGAGGATCGTGCCCGCGACCATGGGCGCGGTCCCATAGGCGAAGACCAGCGGAGACCCCGCGATCGCCAGCACGGAAAATCCACCCAGGAGTACGGTATTTCTGTAGGGGAGCCGGCTCGGCCAGCGGATGGCGAACAGCAGGGCGGTCGCCGCCAGGAAGACGGCGGTCCAGCGAACAATGACCAGCATGTATCCTCCACGACGGCCCTCGAACGCGGATCAGCAGATCCGGACGGGCCTCGAAACTGTCACCTGGGATCCCTCGACGACGAAGGCAGTGCCTGGCGCGGTCATTTCACTCGCGAACAGACGGCCATACAGTCGCTCGAGGTTGGCGTCGACGCGCACCTCTTTGGCGCCCCACACCTGCCAGCGGGGATGCTCAACCCGGTACTCCACAGTACCACCATCCCGTTGTTTGGTATAGCCCCAGTGGTGCTCGGTAATGAATGCTTCGTGGCTGCCTTCATCGGGCAGGCTGGCGTCGCCGGTCGCCTGGCCTTCGACGGAGTCCCATGCGGCGCCGGTTGACCATGAATAGCGCACATGCGGTGGCTGTCCTGTCACCTGGCTCTTCATGGGCGCGGATTCGTACGCCTCGTTGTAGAGGGTCCGCGCCACCGCCGCGATCGCGGGCCGCGGAACCAGCTCCCGCACGAACACCACGGCCCGCCGGGCTTCCCGGCCCATTGGCCTGCGGACATAGAAGCGGAGGTTCACTTCTTCGAAGTTCACGTGCAACGGGACCGGGACGCCAAGGACGCGGGTGCGAAGGAACTGGAACGCGACGAGGCTCAGCCAGGCCTGACCGTCCTGAAGGTCGAGCTCGGTGCCGCGCGGCACGAACGGAAGGAGGAGGCTCGGCGGAACCACGTAGTTGAGCATCAGGAGGTTCCGCCACTCGGCGCTCAGGAACCGCCGTCTCGTGCTGGGCCGGGCTACCGCCCCGGGAGAAGTCATTGTTGTCGCCATTCCGTTCAGCAGGTTTCGATCGAGGAAATCTCGTGGAATTTTCCGCCGACCTTGCAGGACCTTCCTGCGTCGTTAGGAGGCCGGTACGAGTGGGGGATCCCTCACATCTCTTCCGTCACATGCCGCTGTGCCGACGAGGATCTCGCGTGCCGGAAGGGCCCACCGCTCGCATTCATTCCCTCATGTCTCACACGTCATCGTGGAGACGTTTCATGCGGGAGCGTCTTCACATCGGTACCAAAGACCGAAGGATCGAAAGACCGAGCAGCCGAAAGACGGGTCGTCACCACCGTCACCTCTCACGCCTGGGCGATTCTCGACGGAGCAAACCAGGCGAGCGCCATCAGCGCAACGGCTTGCGTCAGGAATGGTGCCATGTGGCCGGTGAGCAGGAAGCCGGTGCCGGAAACGATCCCCGCGTTCTCGCAGAGAATCCAGAGCAGGACCGATCGTCCCCGGACGGCGCCATTGCTCCAGTAATCGTTGCCGCCTTCGCTCGAGGCGCGCTCCGGTATCCTCCCGCGGACGAGCAGCACCGCGAATGCGACCGCGGTGAGCGCAATGCCGGCAGAGGAATATGCGATGACGGGCGTGGCAGCATCGGGTACCAGGATGGGACCGCGGAGCCTGACCAGCATGAGGAAGACGACGGCGACGAGGACGCCCGCGCCGAGCAGGATGAGGTGAAGGGTTTTCACGCCGCGTGCCTGCTCGCTGGCAATCAGCTCCGCCGAGCTCTGCATCGGATTCCCTTTGAACTAGTTGAACGTTTCCGACGTACGGGTATGGTGGATGAGCCAGCGGAAGAAGGGGCCCGCGTAGCTGACCGCGAAACCGAGTGCAGTCCAGATCGCGGCGCGGTCGGGATCGGTAAGGTGCCAGCTCCAGGCGTAGAAGGGCGTGCCCAGCAGGGTGAGGGCTACGCACTCCACGATCACCCGGCGGTTGGTTCGCCTGGATACGCTTTCCGCGGTATCGACCTCGGCGGCGCGCCGGGCTTCGCGGCCGCGCCGGGTCTGGGAGATGGGAAGGATGGGCTCGCCACTCATTGGCAGTCCTTGAAGACCCACGTTCAAGCTACACTGCCCGTTAGCTTTGGGGGGTGACCCCCCGGAGGGAATGACGATGCCCTTTACGCTCAAGGTCAACGGCGCTTCGCGCACCGTCGACGCCGATCCCGAAATGCCGCTGCTCTGGGTGCTGCGGGACCTGCTCGATCTTCCTGGCACCAAATACGGATGTGGGATCGGCCAGTGCGGTGCCTGCACGGTTCAACTGCGTGGCAATCCGATCCGCTCCTGCCAGGTGCCGGTGTCGGCGGTCGGTAATGGCGAGATCACCACGATCGAAGGCCTCTCGGTTGATGGCGCGTCCCACCCGCTCCAGAAGGCGTGGGTGGAGCTCGACGTTCCCCAGTGCGGATACTGCCAGGCAGGCCAGCTCATGTCGGCGGCCGCCCTCCTCAAGCGGACCCCCAAGCCGACCGATGCGCAAATCGATTCCGCGATGAACGGCAATCTTTGCCGCTGCGCCACCTACCTCAGGATCCGCTCCGCCATTCATCGCGCCGCCGAGCTTGGATCCGGCGTCGCGGCTTCGAGCGGAAAGGAGGGCTGAGCCATGTCTTCCTGGACGATTGATCGGCGCGCATTCCTCAAGGTCAGCGCATCCGTCGGTGGCAGCATCCTGCTCTCGTCGTGCATGGACACGCGAGCCTCGACCGCCGGGGCGCAGAGCAGTCTCTTCGAGCCGAACGCATACATCAGGCTGGCGCCGGACGGCATGGTGACGATCGTCGCCAAGAATCCCGAAATCGGCCAGGGCGTGAAGACGATGCTGCCGATGCTGATCGCGGATGAGCTCGATGTCGAGTGGAAGAATGTGAAAGTCGAGCAGGCGATCGCGGACGCGAAGCGATTCTCCCGGCAATTCGCCGGGGGCAGCCTGGCAACGCCCTTCAACTACGACGAGCTGCGCCGGGTCGGCGCGGCCGGCCGCCAGATGCTGATCGCGGCCGCCGCGGAGACCTGGGGTGTTTCCGCCGACGAATGCACCACAAGTGCCGGCGTGGTGAAGCACGCGGCCAGCAACCGGACGGCGCCCTACGGCACCCTCGTCGCGAAGGCGTCGACGATGCGGGTGCCGGACCTCGCCAAGGTCAAGCTCAAGTCCCCCTCCGAATTCCGGATCATCGGCACGCCGGTTCGCGGAGTGGACACCCCCGCGATCGTGGCCGGCAAACCGCTCTTCGGCATCGACGTGAAGGTGCCGGGAATGCTGTACGCGGTGTTCGTGAAGTGCCCGGTGTTCGCGGGGAAGGTGGCGAGCTCCAACGCCGAGGAGGTCGCGAAGCTTCCCGGTGTTCGCCACGCATTCGTGGTCGACGGTGGCACGGCCCTCAACAAGTTGCTGGGCGGCGTCGCCATCGTGGCCGATACCTGGTGGGCGGCGCGGAAGGCGCGCGAGAAACTCACCGTCACCTGGAACGAGGGTGCGACCGCGCAACAGTCGAGCGCCGGGTTTGCCGCGAAGGCCGCCGAGCTGGCGCGGGGCCCGGCGGCGCGCACGATCGTCAAGGCCGGGGATCCCGACGCGGCCTTTGCGAGCGCGACGAAGGTGGTGGAGGCGCAGTACTTCTATCCCTTCCTGTCGCACGCAACCCTCGAGCCCCAGAACTGCACGGCGAGCTTTGCCAACGGCAAGCTCGAGATCTGGGCCCCCACGCAGAATCCCGAGCCGGGGCGCGCGCTCTGCGCCGAGACCCTCGGCATCAAGCCGACGGATATCACGATCACCATGACCCGGTCGGGCGGGGGATTCGGCCGTCGACTCAACAACGATTACATGGTCGAGGCGGCCTGGATCTCCAAGACCATCGGAGCGCCCGTCAAGCTGCTCTGGACCCGCGAAGACGACATGCAGCACGACTTCTACCGTCCGGCCGGGTTCCACAACTTCAAGGCCGCCGTGGATGCCGCAGGTAAAGTGACGGCCTGGCGGAACCACTTCGTGAGCTTCGGTGAAGGCGAGAAGTTCGCGCCCAGCTCCTCACTCGATGACGACGACTTCCCAGCCGGTTTCATCCCCAACCTGCTGGTGGAAGCTTCGGTGATGCCCCTCGGCGTCCCGACCGGTCCCCTGCGAGCACCGGGGAGCAACGCACTCGCGTTCGTGATGCATGGGTTCATCGATGAGCTGGCGTCCGCGGCCGGCCGTGACCAGGTACAGTTCCGGCTCGACCTGCTGGGCGAGCCCAGGATGGTGATGGACAAGGAAAACAAGCCGATGTACGACGCGGCGCGCATGCGAGGTGTACTGCAGCTGGTGGCGGAGAAGTCAGGCTGGGGCCGACAGGTCCCCAAGGGAACCGGGCTCGGCGTGGCCTTCCACTACAGTCACCGCGGCTACTTCGCCGAAGTGGTCGAGGTCGCGGCGGCGAATGGCAGGTTCAAGATCAACAAGGTCTGGGTTGTGGGAGACATCGGGGCCCAGGTCATCAACCCGATGAACGCCGAGCATCAGGCCCAGGGCTCGGTGCTCGATGGCATCGGTGAGGCGCTGGGGCAGGAGATCACGATCGAAGGCGGCCGCACGGTGCAGTCGAATTTCGACAACTATCCGCTGCTCCGCCTGGTCCAGGCGCCGCCGGTCGAGGTGCACTTCAAGGTCACCGACAATCCGGTCACGGGGCTCGGGGAGCCCGCCTTGCCGCCAGTTGTCCCGGCACTATGCAACGCAATCTTTGCCGCGACCGGCGTTCGAATCCGGTCTCTGCCACTCTCGAAGCAGGGCTGGACTTACGCCTGAAGTAGGGGCCGGGCATTGCCCGGCCCGCTCAATGTGGGCCGGGCAGTGCCCGGCCCCTACACCATCCCAATGACCGCCATGTCCCGGTCTCCGTAGCCTTCAGCGATCACCGCATCCATTCGTGCTGCCAGTCCTGGCAGCATTGCCAGGGGCTGACCTTCCGCAGTTTCGAGCATCAGTCGCATGTCTTTCCGCGCCATCGTCAGCTCGAAGCTCGGCGTGAAGTCCTGGTTCGCCATCGACCGCCCGCGGCCCTTGATGACGGCGGCCGGATTCCAGAAATCGAGCAGCTTGAGCGCGTCCAGCGCTTCCACGCCCGCGCCGCGCGCGACCGCGAACACGTCCGACGTGATCCCCATGATCCCGATGATGAACGCATTCCCGAGGAGCTTGTAGACCGCGGCGAGGTCGGGCCGTTCCCCCAGGTATTCGACCTGGGCGGCCTGCTTCTCGAGCGCCGGCTTCACGCTCTCGAAGAGCGCGCCTGGTCCTGAGGCCATGATGATGCCCTGCGACTTGCGCGCCGCGGAGGGGCCGATGAAGACCGGGCAGTGCAGGTACTTCACGCCCGCCGCGTTGAGTCGCGTGGCCCGTTCGGCGGTGAGGGTGGGCAGGGTGGTGGTGTGGTCGACGATGATCGTGCCGGAGGCGAGGCCGGGCCGGAGTGCCGCGACGACCTCTTCGACAGCGGCATCGTCCTTGAGCACGAGATGAACGCGCTCCGCGCCGCGCACAGCCTCCGCGGGTGACGTTGCGACCCGGGCCCCGAACGTCTCGAGCTTGCGTGCCTTGTCGATGGTGCGGTTCCAGACGGTGACCTGGTCCCCGCGCTGCTGGGCCGCCTCGACGAATGCGCTGCCGAGGAGGCCGGTTCCGAGAAAAGCGATGTTGGCCATGCCGGAAAATAGGCGCAGGACGCAGGGCGCGAGGCGCGGGCCTACTTTTCTCCCCTCCCATGCGCATTCCCGAATTGCGTCTCGATCGTCAGTGCCTGGCGCGCCCCCTCAAAGGCGCTCCGGCGAAGGTCGTGTCGTGGTTCGGGGCGATGCAGGCGCAGGACTATCTCGCCGCATTGTGGGCATTGGGCCAGCGCACCGCGGGCGCCACCGAAGCCACCATCGAGGCCGCGATCGCCGATGGAGCGGTGCTCCGGACCCACGCGTTTCGTGGGACGTGGCAGTACATCGCCCGCGAGGATGTGCACTGGATCCTCGACCTCGTCGGCGCGCGTGTCATCCGGGGGATGGCATCGCGGTTTCGGGAGCTCGAGCTGGACGATCGTCTGCTGAAGCGGTGCGGTGAAGCCTTCGCGCGTGCCCTGGAGGATGGCTCGCACCTGACGCGCGAGGAGATGGCTGCCGTTCTCGAGCGTGGGCGGTTGAGCCACATGCGTCCCCGCCTGATGCACGTCCTCGGGCATGCGGAGCTCTCGGGCGTCATCGCGAGCGGTGGGCGCCGGGGAAAACAGCCGACCTTCGCGCTGCTGGCGCATCGCGCGCCGGTCCAGCGACGGCTGGTGCGCGAGGAAGCACTGGCCGAGCTGGCGGTGCGCTACTTCCAGAGCCGCGGCCCGGCCACGGCGAAGGACTTCCAGTGGTGGATCGGACTGTCGCTCCGCGATGCGCGGCTGGCGATCGAGCTGGCGGGGAAGGGGCTCGAAGCGCGAACAGTCAATGATGAGACCTACTGGATGGTGCCAGGGAAAACGGCCAAGCCTGCGGAGGGAGCCCGGCTGCTCCCAGCGTTCGATGAGTACCTGGTGGGCTATGCCGATCGGTCCGCGGTGCTCGACCCGAAGTTCATCAAGCGGGTCAACGCGGGCGGAGGAATTCTGAAGCCGGCGGTGGTGACAGATGGGCAAGTGATCGGTACGTGGCAACGCATATGGACCGGATCGTCGGCGGTTGACGTGCGCGTCACCCTCTTCAAGCGGAACGAAGAAGCCTTCCCCGGTATTCGTGAAGCCTCGAAGCGCTACGCGTCCTTCCTGGGGGTCAGTCTCGCCGAAAAGCGTCCCGATCGGCGAAAGTAGCTGGCTGCAGCTTGTCGAAGCCGGTCCGCGGCAGCTTCAGGTACCACCACTCCCTGCCAGTCAGGTTGCTCGCACCCCTCGCCCCAGGGATCACTGGCCTCAAGGCAAGGGATGGGCAGCACAGCCTGGACCTCTGATCGGACTGACTGGGCCTAGCGGTTTCGTCTCGCCCAGTCGGGAACCCGACCGGTGCCTGCGAAAAACCCGAGAATGACCGCGATGACGATCGCAGCCGCGGCACCGCGACCGGCTCCTGCGCGCAGTCCTTCGATCCCTCGAACCAGCAGGATCAACGCAATCAGCCCGGCGATGACTCTGGCGAGCGGATGCGCGATCAGGCTTTCCCACGAGGGCAGTGAAGGGGCAGGGGAATCGGGTTCCTCAGGTCCCCGCCGGGTCTCCTTCCAGATCCCGACCAGGAGCCCAAGTACCAGCCCGATGGGACCGGTGATGAAAATGCCCAGCAGCGGACCCTGATTCGCTTCGGGGGTGAAGATGATCGGGCCGAAGAAGCCCGCGGCAAAGCACACGAAACCCACGCCGAAGGTCCAGGCCAGTACACGCGAGCGGGCGCCGACGCGAGGCATCGGCTTCGACTAACCGTTGATGCCGTCGAAGAAGTCCACCACTCCCGACTCCAGGGAGTACTCCGCACCAACGACCAGCAGACCGTTCTTCAGGATCTGCTCCTCGAGAATGTCCGACCCGTGGCGCAGGTGGTTCGCCGACGCCCGCACGTTCGCGCGAGACGCTTCGTGGACCAGCCGCTCCCCCGTGAGACCCGCGCGGACCAGCGGCTCGATCGATGGCTTCACCCGGTCAACGATGGAGTGCAGGTTGCGTTGGGCATAGGTCCGCGGCGCAGCAGCGTCAGGGTTGAGGTCATCGAGCGTCGCCGCGATCGCGCCGCACTGCGAATGCCCCAGGACCACCACCAGCCGGGTACTGAATCGCTCCGCCGCGAACTCGACGCTCCCCACCTGCGACGGCGCCACGATGTTCCCCGCGACGCGAATGACAAAGAGGTCGCCCAGCCCCTGGTCGAACACGATCTCCGCCGGAACCCGCGAGTCGGAACAGCCGAGAATGATCGCGAACGGCTCCTGGCCGGTGGCGAGTTGGTTGCGGCGGGCGTGGCTCGCCAGTGCCTGACCGTTCCGGAGGTCGGCCACGAAACGATGATTCCCCTCGCGCAGCCGCTCGAGGGCCTCGATCGCCGGGATCAATTGCCCACCCGCACCAGGCTCAGGCTCTTGACCATCCGGATCGAGCGAGCGCGATGCTCTTCTCCCGGCATCACGATGCGAAAGGGGCCGCCCTGCTCGGGAAGCGCGGCCCCATCCTGGCTGATTGCGAGGATGGCGTTCTTGCTGCCGAACCCCTCGTCCACCTCGGCAAGCATGTACGCCGCGCGGTAGCCATCCGTCGCGGTGGCCAGGATCGCGAGCAGCATGTTGGGTCCGCGGAAGTCGTGACCGGCGGGCGCGCCCAGGGTTCCAGCCAGGAAGAGTCTCATCGTGCCACGAATGAAATTCGCGTTGGGCATCAGGACAAGGCCTCGAGCACTCAGCGTCTCATCGTCTCTTCGTCTCATCGTCTCTTCGTCTCATCGTCTCATCGTCTCAGCGTCTCAGCGTCTCAGCGTCTCATCGAGCCGTCGTTTCCTGCCGCGACATCCAGATCACGAACAACCCCACCAATCCGCCGCTGATTCCCGCGATGATCCCCGCCCAGAGCGGTGCGTCCCCCCAGACCACCGCGGCGAGGCCGGAGGTGAGCCCGAGACAGAGCGACCAGAGCACCAGCAGCACTTTCGAGGAACGCCAGGCCCAGGAGACGGCGATCGCGGAGATCGGTCCGAGGATTCCGTAACCGATTTCGGTAAAGGTCGCGAGCCGCTGGCCCCCGGTCGTCGCGGTGCCCCACTCGTCGTAACCATTCCAGATCCCGACCACGCTGAGCACCAGCAGCGTGATGGCGGCATAGAACCAGCGACTCCGCGGTGTCATTGCTGCATCCTACGGGGCGGGTTGCGTCGGGGTCAAGCGAATCCCACGGCGAGCACGTGGGCGAGGAAATGCGACACGATGAGGTACTCGTACCCGAACCTCGCATACAGCCACCCGAACACGAGGCCTGCGAGGCCGTTGCCTGCGACCGACGTGAGGACGATGTTCATCGGCTGGCCGCCGAGGGTGAGCATGTGAAAGCCGATGTACGCGACGGTTGCGACCGCGATGCCGAGCGGCACGTTCCGGGTGGCACGGACCACGCCGCTCATGATGGCGAGATGCAGGACGGATTCCAGGGTAATTGCCGCGAAGAAGGCCGATGATGCCTTCACGAGGAGGGAACCCGCGGAGCCTGGAACGCCGGCGATCCGCAGCGCGATGATGCCGGCGACTCCGACCACAACGCCGGAGGCGATTGCGCCGAGGACGGCCTGGCGATTGACCCGGATCGGAGCGCGCGTCTCGTACTGACGGAGGAGCGGCATCGGCAGCCTGGCGCCATCGGCCCACCCGAGTCCGAACCATGTGGCGACGGAGGCAACGAGCGATGCCGCGACCACGAACGACAAGGGGAAGGACAACGACACCGGTCCCGGCGCCCCGGCCAGGAAGAACGGGACGAACAGGGTCGCGCCGAGGACGGCGAGCAGGGCGAGCAGGACGAAACGCCGCTGTCGCGGCGGCTTGGGTGAAAGCTCCTGGCTCAAGGACGTCCGCCGTGCTCAACGATCAATCGCATCGCGGGCTCGCTGACGAACACTTTCCGGTGGAAACGCTGGCCCCAGGAGAGCGGGGTGACGTCGCGATACTCGTGCATGGTGAACTCGTCATAACCCGGGTGGAGCTGCTTGCGGAGCGAGGCCCGGATGTTGACCTGCGCTCCACGATCGAGCAGCAGCTCAGTGAACGGCGCGACCTGGGGGCGGTGTTGATGGTTCATCCAGAAATTCGGCTGGGAGACCACGGTCGCGAAGAGCGCGGTGTGCCCGCCGAAACCTTCCTTGTCGACTTCGGCCCGCGCGTTGACGTCCATGCCCTTTTCGAGCAGCCACCTCGCGATCTCGAGCTCGTCAAAGTCCGCGCACATGTGGAGGAGCGTAGTGCCCGCGAGCGGTGTCCCGTGGGTCGCGAGGATTTCGTCGTGGCAGCCGAGCTCGGGGGGATAGATCTCCTCGTGGCTGAATCGGCGCTCGAGCAGGCGTGGATCGCGGCGAAGGTGCGCCTCGAGCAGGTCGATCCGCCCTCGATGGAGCGCCATCGTCGGCGAATCGGGAAGCGCGAAGCCGTGGCGCACGTACATCTCCAGGATCGCGTGCTTCGCTTCCGGCTTCCGGCTGTCGGTCTCGAGCACGACGTCCGCGGGCGCGAGCTGCTCTCCCTTGTGGCCATACACCCGCGCTCCCAGCTCGAACATGAGCCGGGTCCCGTCTTCATTGAGGGTGTAGGCGGGACCACCGAGACATCCGGCGGGAGGTCTCGGCGATCCGAGCAGCTTATGGAGCCAGCGCGCGGTGCCGATCTTGCCCTGGAGCGTGGCCCGATCGAGCGCGGTGTCCAGGTCGAACGCGCCCATGTCGTGCAGCAGCGAGATGATCCGGTCGCGGCCGAGGTTGGCCGCGTAGGTCAGCGGCGGTCCCCAGTTGCTCTCGCGAATCGTAGCGCTCTCGTTGAGGAGGTACGGATGCGCCGTCACCAGCTCGCGTACCGTGTCGACATCGTCCTCCCAGATCGCGTCGATCAGCGAGCAGGCAAGCATCAGCCGGGTCCAGCTCGGCGCCTGGTAGCTCCGGGCGAGAACGAGCTGTGCATCCGCCAGTGAGACGTCGGCGGGCTTGAGCTTCTTCGGGTGGAATGCACGGAGATCCTCGATGGCAGGTCCGTTCTCCGCGCGGATCGCCTCGAGAAGCTCCTCGGCCTGGTGCCTGAGCTGGTCCGCATCGGGACGAACGGGAAGGTGCCTGGCGGACACGGGCGACGGGCGGCGGGTTAGGGGCGACGGGCGAAGGCTACTTCCACACCAGGACGCCCAGCACGATCACCACGCTCACGATGAAGAAGATCCCGAAGAGTCCGGCGAACACGCTCGAGAACCAGTCCATCAGGGATGGTCCGGCGGGGTTGAGCGCGATCCGTTTCGCCACCGACCTCGCGGCGAATCCGAAGACGGGGAGGGTGACGAGGGCGGTGAGCACGCCGGACTCGAGCCAGGCGCGGGAAGGGCGGGTGAAGAGCAGCTCGTCGGGCGACGCCGCGCCACGGGTGAGCGCGGCCACGAGCCCGAGGACCAGCACCGAGCCGAGCGCGGCAACCCAGGGGAAGTGTTCGCCGAAGCGGGGTGCGCCCCACCACGCGATGCGGACGTAGGCGACGAGGACGACCACCACCGCGACGATCAGTCCACCGGGGGCGACGAGCTTCATCGCCCAATGATACCCCCCGCCTACTCCTCCCGCATCGCGGCCAGGGGAGCGATCCGCATCGCGCGCCACGCCGGAACCAGCGCCGCCACGATGCCGACCGCGGGCAGCAGCACGGCGATGATCACATAGGTCGCGGGATCGGTCCGCGTGACGCCGTACAGCATGCCGCGAAGCCCCGTCGAGAGCGGGATCGCGGCGGACAGCCCGAGCAGTGCGCCCAGGCACACGAGGCGGACGCCCCGGCCCAGCACGAGGCGCGCGATGCCGCCGGCGCTCGCGCCCAGCGCCATGCGAATGCCGAACTCGCCGGTGCGCTGGGTGACGGCGTGGGAGATGACGCCGTAGAGTCCGATCGCGGCAAGGAGGTTGGCCATGAGCGCGAACGCGCTCAGGCAGATCGCCGCGATGCGACGGCGCGCCGCGCCTTCCGCGCTCATCTCGTCCATGGTGCGCACCCGCGCGAGCGGCATTTCCGGGTCGAGGGACCAGACGGCGTCCTCGATGGGGCGCAGGGCGAGGCGCGGATCAGCGGTCGTTCGCACCGCGACCTGGAGCCAGGGCCAGGGATCCTGCGCGTGCACGAGGTAGAACTCGGGCTCCGCCTCGAGGTCGATCGCGAACTGCCGGCTGTCACCCACGACGCCGATGATCTCGCGCTCGACGTTCCCCGCCCGGGTCGGCCGCATCATCCGGCCCACCGGATCCACCCCGGGGAAGTACCGCCTCGCGAAGCTGGTGTTGACGATGACCACCGGCTGGGAACCGGCGCGGTCGCCGGCGCCGAACTCACGACCGCGAAGCAGCGGGATTCCCATCGCCGCGAAATAACCCGGCGACACCGCGCGATCCTGGGCCGAGCGATTGGTGCCGGTCTCTTCGCCGGGCAGGTGAAAGGTGTTGCTGTGATCCTCACCCGAGAGCGGAAGCCGGGACGTCATCGCGACGGCACGCACACCGGAGACCGATCCCAGGCGCTCTCGCACCTGGTCGAAGTACCGGGCAGCAGCCTCGGGCCCCTGGCGGCTTCCCGAAGGCAGCGCGAGCCCGAAGGTGAGGAGCTGGGCGGTCTGAAAACCGGGATCCACATCGTTCAGTCGCTGCATGCTCCGAAGCATCAGGCCCGCGCCCACGAGAAGCATCGCCGTCAGCCCGGTCTCCGCCACGATGAGGACCGCACGGGCGCGTTCCGACCGAGGCCCACCGGTTCCGCGCGCTCCATCGCTGAGCGCCGCACGTGGCGTCGTGGACGATCCCTGGAGG
>DATEOL010000118.1:0-6947 GCA_035274025.1 Gemmatimonadales bacterium
GGTCGAGATCACCGGCGTGCCCGCGCCGGGCTACACCTCGGGACAAGCGATGAAGGCAATGGAGGAGGTCGCGGCGACGCTCCCGCGCGAGATGGGATATGCCTGGTCCGGCTTCTCCTACCAGGAAAAGACGGCGCCGCCCGCCGGACCCACGTTCGTGCTCGCGATCGTGTTCGTGTTCCTCCTGCTCGCCGCGCTCTACGAAAGCTGGAAGCTGCCGTGGGCGGTGCTCCTCGAGACGCCGCTGGTGGCGCTGGGAGCATTCTTCGGTGTCTGGCTGATGGGCTACGACAACAACGTGTTCGTGCAGGTCGGCCTGATCATGCTGGTGGGTCTCGCCGCCAAGAACGCGATCCTGATCGTGGAATTCGCCAAGGCCCAGCATGAAGGGGGCAAGTCGATCGAAGACGCCGCGCTCGAGTCCGCGAGGCTGCGATTCCGGCCGATCCTCATGACGGCGTTCGCGTTCATCCTCGGCGTGGTGCCCCTCATGCTCGCGAGCGGCGCCGGCGCCGGCGCGCAGACCCGCATGGGCACGGCGGTCTTCTGGGGGATGCTGCTGTGCACGGTGGTCGGCGTCTTCATCATCCCTGGCCTCTTCGCGATGATGGAGCGGGTCGGGTCCAAGAAGAAAGCACCCGTGTCCGCCCCGGACCGCCCGTCACCGGCCCCCGCGGGAGGGCACTGACCGTGCGGAATTCTCAGCGGTCTCTCTGGCTTCTCCTGCTGTCGGGCTGCGCGATGGGCCCGAACTATCAGCGTCCCGAAACGCTACCGATGTCCGCGGCGTGGCGGGACAGCGCGATGGCGGTTCGCGACTCGTCCTACGCCAATGTTCCCTGGTGGGGAGTGCTCAACGATTCCACCCTGCAGGGCCTGATCCGCACGGCCCTCCGCGAGAACCGCGACCTCCACATCGCACTCGCGCGGGTCAACGAGGCGCGGGCCCAGCTCGGTATCGCGCGCTATGAGCTCTATCCCCAGATCGACATCCAGGGCCGGGTGAAGACCGGCGAGGCGGGCGACTCGATCTTCAATGGAGCCGCCCTCGTGAACGGGTTCAACTCCCTGGGCATCGGGCTCAACTGGGAGATCGATCTCTGGGGACGGGCGCGGCGACTCAATGAGTCGGCCCGTGCCACCTTGCTCGCGAGCGAGCAGGGAAGGCGCGGTGTCATCATCACGGTGGTGAGCGAAGTCGCTCGCGCGTACTTCGAGATGCGCGACCTCGACGCCCAGCTGGCGATCACCCAGTCGCAGCTCACCATCCGGCAGCAGTCGCTCGACCTGGCCCGCGCCCGGTTCCAGGGTGGCCTGACCTCGGAGCTCGACGTCCGGCAGGGCGAGAGTGCGCTCGCGGCCGCCGAAGGGACGCTCGCGCGGATCCTGCGGCTCAGGACGCAGAAGGAAAACGAGGTGAGTATCCTCCTCGGCCATCCACCGGCCGACGTGCCACGGGGTCTCCCGATCGCGGCGCAGCAGGTACCCGACGCCATCCCGGCAGGAATTCCGTCCGAGCTGTTGCAGCGGCGTCCCGACATTCGCCAGGCTGAGGAGCAGCTGCACGCGGCCAACGCGCGCATCGGCGCGGCCATCGCCTCGCTCTTCCCGACGATCTCGCTCACCTCCGCGGCGGGAACGGCCAGCGACGATCTGGGCAACCTTTTCAAATCCGGTTTCGGATTCTGGAACGTGGCGGTCAACCTTTTCCAGCCGATCCTCAACCGGGGCCGGAACGTGAAGCAGGTCGCGCTCGAGCGGGCCCGGACCGAGGCGGCGGTCGGAAACTACGAGCGGACCATCCTCACGGCGCTGCAGGAGGTCGAGGACGGGCTGGTGGCGGTCCAGCGGTTGCGGGAAGAGGCCGCCGCGGCGGGTCGCGCGGCCGCCGCGTCCAGGCGGTCCGTCACGCTCGCGGGGCTGCGCTACGAGGGCGGCGTCGACAACTACCTCAACCTGCTCGATGCCCAGCGCTCGCAGCTCGACGCCGAGCTGGCCGAGTCGGATCTGCTGCGCCAGCACCGCGTGGCCGTGGTGCGGTTGTATCGGGCTCTCGGCGGAGGCTGGGATCCGGTGACCGACACGCTGGCGGTTCCTCTGCCGAAACCCAAATGACGGGTGTCACCAGTCACGAGTCGCGAGTCGCGAGACTTTTTCTGCTCGGTCTCGCGCTCGTGGCCGGGCCCGCCCCATCCATCCGGGCGCAAAACCCTGACCTCATGCTCTCCCAGTCGGAGCGGGACAGCATTCTCAAGACCTATGACAACATCTTCCCGATCCTGGGCCGGAAGGCGATCGAGCGGGGCTTCGACCTCCCCAAGCCCCTCGGCTTGAACCTCATCGGCCTCTACGTCGACCAGAACATCGCGATCTCGAACCTCGGGCTCTCCACCGGCGACAATCCGATCGCGCCGGCCAGCTTCATCGGGTTCGGAACCAACACGTCGAGCGTCACGACATTCAATGCAAGGGCGGACCTCTGGGTCTTCCCCTTCCTCAACGTGTATGTCATCGGCGGCAAGGCGTGGGCGAACACCACGGTCGAGGTGACGGAGCCGATCACGTTCACCAGCAGCGTGGACCAGACGGGGACCTACGTCGGCACCGGCATCACCGGCGCGATGGGGATCAAGCAGTTCTTCGTGAGCGCCGACGTCAACTGGACCTGGACCAAGCTCGAGAAGCTGGACAAGGCGGTGAACGGCCGGATCTTCGGGCTCCGCTTCGGGAAGAACTTCAAGATCGACCAGAAGAAGCGATTCGCGTTCTGGGTCGGCGCGATGAAAGTGAGCATTGCCTCGGAGACGGTGGGGAGCATCAACCTGTCGGAAGCGATCCCGCCCGAGACCGTCGACCGCCTTCGTGACGCGCTGGAGACCGTGGAGGACGAGGACTGGTACCAGAACCTCGGGCCGGTGCAGAAGGGCGTCGTCGACCAGATCGTCGACAAGCTCCTCAGCACCGATGGCAGCGACCTCAGGATCAACTACAGCATCGACAAGTCGATCGCCGATCCCTGGAACATGCTGGTCGGGGCGAACTTCGACTTCAACAAGCGGTGGACGCTGCGGTCGGAGGCCGGGTTCATCGGAAGGAACTCGATCCTTCTCAGCGTTGTGTATCGGTTGGATCTGTGACGGTCGACGGTCTACGCTCTACGGTCTACGGACTCCTGGTTCTTGTCCTTGCCGGCGTATCACCCCTGCGTGCCCAGGTTCTCATCGGGTATCTCTTCGGGGAAAAACTTGCGGGGCCCAACTTCAACATGGGCTTCGAGGTCGGCGTCAACTTCGCCACCCTGGACGGGATGGGTGACGCGGATCGCGCGCGGAAGACCGTCTTCGGGCTGTTCGCGGACTGGCGGTTCTCGGAGCACTTCCACCTCGGTACCGCGGTGCTGCCCTTCGCGGGTCGCGGGGCGAAGAACCTGGAGCCAGTCCCCACCGGTGATCCCGAGATCGACGGCCAAACCGCGGGCGGAACGATGTCCCGCAGCATGAGCTACGTGGAGATTCCGGTCATCCTCAAGTGGTCACCGAAGCGGCAGACCGGATTTCGGGTCGGGGCAGGGCCATCCCTTGGCATCATCACTGGCGCGCACGACCGTTACGATGCTACGACCTCAGCCGGAACACCGTACCTGCTCGAGCGAGACGTCGAGAGCCAGGTCACCAGCGTCGACGCCGGCCTTTCGGCGGAAGTGGAGTGGCGGTTCCCCGTCCTGTCTATCGCGGCCCGGTACACCCACGGACTTACTGCAATAGCCCACCTGGAGGGTTCTCCGATCCGTACCCGGGTCCTGACCGGGACCGGCCGGATTTATCTTGGCAAGAAGAAACCTTCGCCGCCCGCCGCCCCGTAGTTTTTCTGAGTCTGTTCCGGGTAGTTCTTCGCTCTTGCGCCCCCCTCCCGGACCCTAAGTTGAGACGCTGAAGCTCGACCTCGCGAAGCAGCCGCGGGGTGCTTACCGACTTACCCAATCGTGAGAGGACCCTATGGCGCACGCGCCCGATGGCCAGGACTGGAGCAAGCCGGCCGCAATGGCCATTCCCAAGGAGGGATACCACACGCTCGAGAATGGGCGTTATGGTCCCGTCTATCCGCGAACCCCTGCCTGCTACGGGTTCACCATCATCGCCAAGGTCGAGAAGGGCCGGGAAGAGGCCGTCCGGGCTTACGGCAAGACCATCGAAGGGGCCATCGCCGGGGCCCCCGATGCGCTCTCTGTCCTCAAGCTGCACTACCTCCGTTGGGTCCTGTTCGACATCGGTGGTGACACCTATTTCATGTATCAGGGCATCTTCGACACCGACTTCGACAAGTACACCGAGGACGCGGTTCAGCTCTTCAACAGCCTCGGCGTGAACACGGTCTTCGAGAACCTCGAGGGGTTCCCCAAGGACTGGAAGACCAATGCGCCCGCCTTTCTCAAGTTCGTGCGTGAACACCAGCGGCCCAGCTTCCTGGAGTACGGGGAGTATCCGTTTGTCACCGCGGACGAGATCAAGAAGGCGCTTCGCCTCAAGGCGAAGTTCGGGGAGATGCTGGACCAGATGCAGTAGGCGCGGACATGCTCGAGTTCGACGACATCCAGCACATCCTGCTCACCCGCGCGCCGGCGATGACCGGTCGCTACGAATTCCTGTCCTTCAAGGACGGAGCCGCCGGCCGCGCCTGGCTCGAGCAGATCCGCGGCACGGTGCACTCGGCCGCCCAGGCCAAGGCCACCGTCGACGCGGACAATCGATGGGTCACGGTTGCCTTGACCTGGAACGGCCTGCGAACGCTCGGCGTCGATGACGCCTCGCTCGCCAGCTTCCCCGAGGAGTTTCGCCAGGGCATGGTGGCCCGGTCCGCCATGCTCGGCGACACCGGCGAAAACCACCCTGACAAATGGCTCGGTGGCCTCGCGAGCCCCGACCTCCACGCCATCGTCATCCTCTTCGCGCGCGACGCCGCGGAGCGAATGCGCTGCGAGGCCACGCATACGGAGCTGCTGGGCCGCTGTCCCGGCGTGACCGTGCTCTCGTCGCTCGACCTCGAGGCCACCCCGCCGTTCGACTACGCCCACGATCATTTCGGCTATCGCGACCGGATGTCGCAGCCGGTGATCGAGGGCTCGGGTGATGTGCCCACGCCGGGCAGCGGCGGGCCGCTCAAGCCGGGCGAATTCATCCTGGGCTATCCCGACGAAAACGGGCCCCAGCAGGGCCTGCCCCAGCCCGACGTGCTGGTCCGGAACGGCAGCTTCATGGCCTACCGGCGGATGGAAGAGCACGTCGGCAGGTTCCGTGACTTCCTGGCCCAGCACGGCAAGACCGCCGAGGAGCAGGAGCTGATCGCCGCGAAGCTGATGGGACGCTGGCGGAGCGGCGCCCCGCTGGTGCTGGCACAGGAGCGCGACGATCCGGCCCTCGCCGCCGATTTCTCCCGCAACAACGACTTCAACTACAAGACCCAGGACCCCCACGGATACGCGGCGCCGCTCGGCTCCCACATCCGCCGCATGAATCCCCGTGACACCGGCCCCAACATCCATCGCCGGCGGATGATCCGGCGGGGCGCGACCTACGGGCCGGCCCTTCCCGAGGGCACGCCGGATGACGGCGTGGAACGCGGGATCGCCGCGTTCGTGATCTGCGCCAGCCTCATCCGGCAGTTCGAGTTCGCCCAGAACGTCTGGGTCAACGACCACAACTCCCACGAGCTGGGCAACGAGCGCGATCCGATCATCGGCACCCACGACGGGACCCTGGAGTTCAAGATCCCCCGGCGCCCGATCAAGAAGACCATCAAGGGACTGCCTGCGTTCACCACGGTGCGTGGCGGCGCGTACTTCTTCCTTCCCGGCATCAAGGCACTCGCCTGGCTGGCCGGGCTCGGTGGTGGAAAGGACGCCTGATGGGGACCAACGGCAGGGGCCGCACCTACAACCAGTCGCACGTGGGGCGGAAGTACACCCGCGGGCGGCGGCGCTTCAGTGTCTACTGGACCTGGAGCTATCCCTGGGAGTCTAACCGCGACACCACCGAGCTCGACAACCGCTTCTCGACGATGACCGAGGTGCGCCGCGTCGGCTGGCCCCTCTGGGAAGGGACCGAGTGGGACAAGATGAATTTTCTCCAGGGCATTGCCGGGACCCTGGAGCTTTTTCATCGCTCGTTGCTGAGCTTCCAGGAAGTGGTCGAGGCGACGACCGATCATCCCGTGGCGGTCTACCAGCGGATCGACCAGGCCGGTTTCCGGCTGCCGATCGACGAGCGCATCCTCGCCGACACCGACACCCTGATGGTGTTCGGGCTCGACCACCTGGTCTCCGAGCAGGATGCCGAGCCGGGCGAGATCGAGGCGATTCGCGACTGGCTGGCGCGTGAGGACACCTGCCTGGTGCTGGCACCCCACCACGATGTCGGGTTCGCGGAGAGTCTCGAGCAGCGCCAGATGGAGTACAAGCACCACGGCGACGAGCTCGTCCCCCGGCAGCAGCGCTTCGGCCAGTACACCCGGTCGCTGATGAAGGGGCTCGATGTTCCGGTGGTCAACCAGTTCGGTCTCCGTCCCGCGACCGTCGACGGCAGGCCCGATCAGATCGCACCCCTCACGGCCTATCGCGACCTTGATTCCCTGGGCCTGCTCAAGGGAGTGACGACCTTCAACTATCACCTTCACCTGCCGCACTACGCGGTCACCACGGACGACCAGAAGACCGTCCAGGTGCTCTCGACCCAGCCGGTGGACCTTTCCCGGCCGCATCCGTTCACCGAGGCGGGCAACAAGGAGTTCAACTCCTTCCTCTGGATGCCGCCGAAGGCCACGCGCGGCGGCCACGTCCTGCTGGTGGACTCGACGGTGTTCACCACCTTGTTCGGCGGCGCCGACAGTCTCAAGGAGTACTGGCGCAACCTCGCGGCGATGAAATGACCGACTTCCTCAAGTCGGTCGTGCCG
>DATEOL010000119.1:0-3548 GCA_035274025.1 Gemmatimonadales bacterium
CCAATTCGCCACGTGACCCCGATGCTCAAGCCGACTCTCGCTCTCCTTTTCCTTGCAGCTTCCTCTGCCGCGGCGCAGGCCAAACCGCTCGCGGAGCGGCTCGATTCCGTGGCCGGGGCCGGGGTCGCGAGCAATCGCACCGTCGGTCTCGTCGCCGCGGTGGTGAAGGGTGGCGACACCCTCCTGATGAAGGGCTACGGCAAGGCCGATGTCGAATGGGACATCGCGATGCCGGCCGACGCGATGTTCGAGCTGGGCTCGGTCACCAAGCAGTTCACCGCGGTGGCGCTGCTCCAGCTTCGCGACGAGGGGAAGCTCAGTCTCGACGATCCGATCACCAAGTGGCTCCCCGACTTCAATAGCAACGGCAATTCGATCCCGCTGCGCCGCCTGCTCGACCATACCTCGGGCATGGTGGGCATCACGGAGATGCCGCAGTTCGGCCTCCTGGTGACCAACACCCGCTTCCCCAGGGATTCAGCGTACGCGCTGATCAATCGCACCCCCTTCCAGTTCAAGACCGGGGAAATGGCGATCTACAACAACTCGGCCTTCATTCTCGCGGGCTTCATCGTCGAGAAGGCGAGCGGGATGAGCTACGAGGATTACGTCGAGAAGAAGCTGTTCGCACCCCTCGGCATGACCCGCTCGAGCTACTGCAACATCACCGAGAACATCTCGCATCGCGCGCACGGGTACATGCTCCAGCGCGGCAACATTCTCCGCGCGCCGACCAACGTGCACACCTGGCCGTTCTCCGCGGGTTCCCTCTGCTCGACCGCGTCGGACATGATCAAGTGGGTCGCGGGACTGCACTCCGGCAAGGTGCTCTCACCGGCGTCATATAAGGAGTTCATCACCCCGTCCAAGCTCAACGACGGCACGCCGCTTCGCTACAGCATGGGAATCGGGGTTGGACCGGACGCCAACGGACTCAACTACATCGGCCACGGCGGCGCGATCGGCGGCTTCCTGGCGGAGGCCGGGTGGTACCCCGACCAGCAGATGGCGATCGTGGTGCTGATGAATACCAACGGACAGATCGATCCGGGCGAAGTCGTCACCGGGCTCGCGCGCACGGTGACGGGTGTAACCCCGCCGGCAGGGAAGACCTTCACCGGTGACAAGGCGCCCTATGTCGGGAAGTACACCGGTCCATCGCGCGGCCGCGACATGACGATCACCGTGACCGAGGCACCGGACGGACTCTCGTTCGCGGGTGACGGGCCGAGCGCGCGAGTGGTTCCCTGGCTCGAGGGAACGTCCTTCAAGCAGGGGACGCGGATCTTCACGTTCGGTCGTGCCGGTGACAGCGGGCCGTTCACCGAGCTCCGCGTCAGTGCGGGGGCAGGGTACTACATCCTCAAGCGACAGTAGGGAGGCGGGAGACTGTGAAATTCACTCGCTCTATCGGACGCCTGTTCATCGCCGCGGCGACCGTCGCTGTCCTGGCGTGCAGCGATGATGATGAAAGTCCATCGGGAGCCATCTCTATCGGCGTGGATCCGGCCGTCGTCACCATCGCCCAGGGAGGCACCGGTGCCGTGACCGTGACCCTCTCGCGGACGCCGGGATTCTCCAACCCGGTGACGCTGACGGTGTTGAACCTTCCCACCGGAGCCACCGCGACCGCCACGCCACCGGTTTTAGAGGGACTGGTGGCGAGTTCGGTCATCGAGATTCAGGTGGGTCCGACGGTGGCGGTCGGCAATCATACCATCCGCATCAACGCCTCGGCGGAAGGCGGACAGACCGACCTGGCCTTTACGCTGACCGTGATCGCCGCGGGCCTTCGCTGACGCGCGCCTCGGTCTCGCGCTGGGGCAACGTGCTTCCGCGTACCTGACCGGGGGATGACAGCTTGCAGGATGTCAGCCGATTGCTCCGTGAGCGATTGGAGCTCGCCGAACCTGGCCGAGTCTGTTTTTGTGTTTTCAAAACAACAACAACGAGACTCGGCCAGGATCGCGGAGTCACGCGACCTCCGGAGCAATCGGCTCACCTCCCGCCGCGATGTAGTCCAAACGGCCGATAGGGCGGAGGGAGCCCGGTGGGGGCCAGCCTCATTAGATTCCGCTCATCTCCATGACAGATCTGCGCTCGCGGGTTCAGGAATCCCTCTCGGGCAGCTACACCCTCGAACGTGAGCTCGGCGGGGGCGGCATGTCTCGCGTCTTCGTCGCCGACGAGACCCATCTCGGCCGCAAGGTCGTGGTCAAGGTCCTGTCACCCGAAATTGCGCAGGCGATGTCCACCAGCCGGTTCGAGCGCGAGATCCGGGTCGCCGCGTCGTTGCAGCAGGCCAACATCGTCCCGGTCTTCACGGCCGGGGCCGTCGATGGCCTTCCGTACTACACCATGCCGTTCGTCGAAGGCGAGAGTCTCCGGGCTCGCCTTGGCCGGGGACCCGTCTCCATTGCCGAAGCGATCAGCATCCTGCGCGACGTGTCCCGCGCCCTGGCCTACGCGCACGACCGGGGTGTGGTCCATCGCGACATCAAGCCTGACAATGTCCTGCTCTCCGGTCACACCGCCGTCGTCACCGACTTCGGCATCGCCAAGGCCATCGCGGCCGCGGCCGAAGGCCCGGCCGGCGCGACGCTCACGCAACTTGGCTCCGCTATCGGGACACCGGCCTACATGGCCCCGGAACAGGCCGCGGGCGACCCCGCGACCGATCATCGCGCCGACATCTACGCCTTCGGCTGCATGGCCTACGAGCTGCTCGCGGGCCAGGCGCCGTTCCCCGGGCTCCCGACGCACAAGCTGCTCGCCGCGCACATGATGGAGACCCCGAAGTCGGTCGCGGAGTTCCGTCCCGACTGTCCGCCGCAACTCGCGTCGCTGGTGACGCAGTGCCTGGCCAAGGAGCCCGACGCGCGCCCCGCGAGCGCCACCGAGCTGCTCCGCCGGCTCGACGCGGTCGCGTCGCCGTCGGCCGCGCAGGCGGCGATGCCCGGGATCCTCATGGGCGGCCGGCCGATGGTGCTGCGAGCGCTCGCGATCTACGCCGCGGCCTTCGTCGCCGTCGCCATCGTGGCGCGCGCGGCGATCATCGCGATCGGTCTCCCCGACTGGGTGTTCTCCGGATCCCTGATCGTCATGGCGCTCGGCCTGCCGGTGATCCTTCTCACGGCGTACGCGCAGTATGTGGCGCACCGCGCGGCCACTGCGACGCCGACATACACGCCTGGCGGCACCCGGGCGCTGGCGATGCAGGGCACCATGGCCACGATGGCCATGAAGGCCAGTCCGCACATTTCCTGGAAGCGCACCACCCGAGGTGGCCTGATCGCGCTGGGTGCGTTCGTGCTCCTGGTCGCAGGCTTCATGGTTCTTCGCATGCTGGGCATCGGCCCGGCCGGCTCACTCATGGCGGCGGGAAAGCTCGCCGCCAGTGACAAGGTCTTCGTCGCACCGTTCGACGCTCCCGGCGCCGATTCCTCGCTCGGCTCGACAATCGCCGAGGCGGTGCGGACCAACCTGGGGCAGAGCAGGGCCGTGCGCATCGTCCCCACGAGCGCGGTGGTCGGCGCGCTGGAGCAGAT
>DATEOL010000120.1:0-2574 GCA_035274025.1 Gemmatimonadales bacterium
CCCGGGGACTCCTCGCGACCGTAGTCCTCGCGGTGATCGGGGCCGGGCCGATCATCGCCCAGGATCGCGCGGCCGATCGACGGAAATTCCTGGATCCCTCGCGTCCCACTACCGATGATCCCCGGCGGGTGCCGGTCGGGACGGCAGCGCGGGGTCCCGATGGCTCGATCGTGCTCAGGGGCGGCCGGGTGTTCGACGGCACCGGAACCCCCGCGCGGCCGCTGACGGTGGTGATCGAGCGCAACAAGATCACCAGGGTGGCTCCGCCGGATGACACGAATTGGCCCCAAGGCGCAACCGTGATTGACGCCACAGGGATGACGGTCATGCCTGGTCTCATCGACATGCATACGCATCTCACGGACGGCCAGATCGCCACCATCCAGCACGCATTCGTCGACGATCCATCCGATGGCACCCTGCGCGCGGTCGAGCGGGCGCGCTATTACATCGAGACCGGCATCACGACGGTCCGTGACGTCGCGTCGCTCGACGGCATCTTCCGCCTCAAGGCGTGGGTATCGGAACGGCGGCTCACGGGACCCCGGGTTTTCGCGGCCGGACGCTTCATCACCGGGCCAGGTGGTCACAGTGCCGAGGGACTGGGCTCGGCCCCGGATCAGGGGGCATTCCGGATCGCGAGTGGATCCGATGATTGGCGCAAAGCCGTCCGGGAGCAGTTCGATCGGGGTGCGGACCTGATCAAAGTCGGCAGTCACTTCAGTCGCGACGAAATCGTCGCCGGTGTCTCCGAGGCCCATGCCCTCGGGCTCAAGGTCACCTGTGATTGTGAGACGTTCTATATAGACTGGGCGGTCGACGCCGGGGTCGACATGATCGAGCATCCCCTGCCCCGCACCGACGACGTGATCCGCAAGATGGCCGAGAAGGCGGTTGGTTCGGTACCAACGCTTGTGCCGTACATGATCATCTTCGACGACGACGGTGGCTATTTCGGTTCGACTTCGCGCCGCTTTACGTTCGGCAAGGAAGCCAACTTCGAGATGCTCCGCCGGCTCAAGCGCGCGGGAATCACCCTTGGCATCGGGACCGATCTCGTGACCGACTGGTATCGGCGGCTGCCGGAACCCTACATCACCGAGCTCAAGAACTTCGTGGCGGCGGGCTTCTCGATCCCCGAGGCCCTGTCGATTGCGACGCGCACCAATGCGCAGATGCTGGACATGGGTGACAAGCTTGGCACCCTCGAGCCCGGCAAGCTGGCGGATGTGCTGATCGTGCGCGGGACGCCCGATAGCAATCTCGACGACCTCAGCAGGGTCGAATGGGTCATCCGCGATGGCGAGGTGGTGGTACGTGAGGGTCGAGCGCTGCCGCCGCAGCGGAGCGCAACCGGAGCGATTCCGGCCAAGCGGTATTAGGCGTCAGGTGATGAAGCGACGCTTGAGCGCCAGGATCATGACATCACGTAGCCGAGGTACCATGACAGCCAGAGAAGCGCTCGCGAAACTCAAGTCGCTCGGCGACGAAAAGGTCCGGAAGCACAACCGGAAGTACGGCGCCGGCGATGAGCAGTTCGGCGTCAAGCACGGCGACATCCGGAAGCTGGCCCAGACCATCAGGACGAACCACGCACTCTCGTTGGAGCTCTGGGAAACGGGGAACTGCGATGCCCAGCTCCTCGCCGTCCTCTTGATGGATCCGAAGGCGTTCTCGGCCTCGCAGCTGGATCGCGTCGTTCGGACCATCAGCTTCGCGCACGTCGCGGACTGGCTCAACTCCTACGTGGTGAAGAACCACCCCGAAAAAGACAAACTCCGGCTCAAGTGGCTCGGGGCGAAGGACCGGTGGACTGCCCGCGCCGGATGGTTCCTGACTTCATCGCGGATCAACGCGAAGGCCGATGACCTTGACCTCCCCGCCCTGCTCGATCGCCTCGAGTCTGAAATGGCCGGCGCGCCCGAGGAAGTGCAGTGGACCATGAACAACTGCCTGGCGGGCATCGGCATCCACAACCCGACTTTGCGGAAGCGTGCGATCGCCATCGGCGAAAAGCTGGGCATCTACCGTGACTATCCCGTCTCCAGGGGATGCACGTCGCCCTTCGCCCCGATCTGGATCAACGAGATGGTCCGCCGCCAACAGGACCTTGGGACTGCAGGACCTACTGCTTGGTGATCACCACCGTCGCACTCATCCCCGGCCTCAGCTCGGCAGTCGAGTCCTGCGCCTTGCTCAACCTCACGCGCACCGGGATGCGCTGCACCACCTTGGTATAGTTGCCGGTCGCGTTGTCGGGAGGCAGCAGGGAAAACTTCGCACCCGTCGCCGGACTGACGCTCTCTACTTCTCCATCGAATTCCCTGCCCGGATAGGCATCCACTTCGATCGCCGCGGGCGCGCCGGGACGAATCCCGCGGACCTGGGTCTCCTTCATGTTCGCCACCACCCAGATGTCCTGCAGCGGCACCACGCTCATGGTCGGCTGGCCGGGCTGCACCAGCTGCCCGACCTCGATCGACTTCCGGCTGATCACGCCGGTCGCCGGTGCGGTGATCACCGTGTAGGACAGCTCGAGCGCCGCCTGGTCGCGATTCGCCCGCGCCACCGCCA
>DATEOL010000121.1:0-3941 GCA_035274025.1 Gemmatimonadales bacterium
TCGATCTCGCGGAGGCGACGGATGTGAGCGACCCTGCAGACCGGCCGTCGGGTCGGCTCGCGAACGGGAAGACATTGGAAGCAGCCTCGACCGCCGACCTGGTGGTGGAGAACATTGAACCGGCGGCCAAGAGTCTCGTCGTGGATCTTCTCGACCTGGGATATCCCCACGACAAGCCCGAGGGGATCGTGGTCCTCGGCCGCGACGAGATCGGCATCGTGAACGACGACGACTTTTCCATCACGGACGGCGGAGGCGGCGTGGCGGCCGTCAAGCGACTGCCCTTCACTGGAGAAGTCGATGCCAGCTCCCTCTGGGTGATCCGGCTCGCCCGCCCGTTGTGGTAAGCTCATCGAGTCAGGCAGTAGCGCCCTTCGGTCCCTGGCTGTACCATCCCGCTGCTTCATTTCGGATCCACCTTGTCCAACGCCTCCGTTTCCGACCCGGCCATTCCGTCGGCGCCGGATCGACTCACCCGCTTCGCGCTCGCGATCGGCCGCGTCATACCCGACGCGCTCACGACTGCGATCGCCCTGATGGTGCTGGTGTTCATGGTGGCGCTGCTGATGGGGAACTCGCTGGGCCAGACCATGGACGGGTACTATCGCGGTCTCTGGATGCTGCTCCAGTTCACCATGCAGATGACGCTGGTCCTGGTGCTGAGCGGAACACTCGGCAGGACTCCAGTCTTCAAGCGACTGGTCCCCCGACTGGCGCGGCTGCCGCGCACCAGCACCCAGGTCCTCGGACTCGCGATCCTGGTCTCGGCCACCCTCTCCTACTTCTACTGGGGACTCGGCATGGCGCTGGGTCCGGTCATCGCCGTGTACTTCGCGCGGGAATCCGAAGCCCGCGGCATTCGGGTCGACTTCCCCTACCTGCTCGCGGTGATCGGTGCCGCCCACGCCGTCTGGCAGTTCGGACTCTCGGCCAGCGCCCCACTCCTCATGAACACGCCGGGGCACTTTCTCGAGTCCACCACCGGGATCATGCCGCTCCGCACCACGATCTTCACCCCCGCGGCGGTGACCTTCGTGATCGTCTTTCTTCTCTCGCTCTTCGCCCTCAGCCGGATGCTTATGCCCCGGGTCCCCGCGCTGATCTCGAGCTTCCCGGACAGCTATCGACTGGCCGAACCGCTGAGCCCGGCGGCGCCCGAGCCCATGACGTACCCGGCCGCTGACGCACCCACCCTGTCGGAACGGATCGAGGGGCACAGCGCGCCGATCCTGGTCCTGAGCCTGGCCCTCGCAGGATGGCTCGTCGTCCACTTCGGGACCAAGGGGTTGTCGCTCGACCTCAACGCGCTCAACACGTCGATGCTGCTGCTCTGCCTGGTGTTGCACCGGAACGTGAAGAATTTCACCGCGGCGCTGCAGCAATCGGTGCTGGTGGCCTGGCCGGTGATCGTCCTCTACCACGTCTACGCCGGGGTCGCGGGATTGATCCAGTTCACCACGGTGGGAGAGAACTTCGCGCAGTTCTTCGGCTCGATCTCCAACCGCTACACCTTCCCGCTGTTCACGGCGCTCTCGGCCGCGTTGGTGTCGATCTTCGTGCCCTCGAGCGGAGGACAGTGGGCCATCCAGGGTTTCATCACCACGAAGACGGCGGAAGCGGTGGGCGTGACGGCACAGCGCGGGCTCCTGTCGCTCAGCGTCGGCGACCATGTCGGCAATCTGCTTTCACCGTTCTGGGTCGCGGTCTTCGCCGGACTCGCCCGCATCGACTTCCGCCGCTTCATCGGATACAACCTGGTGTTTGCGGCGCTCTGGTTCGGTCTCGGCGTGCTGATCTTTACCGTGATGCCGTCCTGATTCGAGCGAAGCACGGAATCCTGCAGCCAGACTAACGGATCGTCAGGTGGGCGCGGGTCCAGTTCCGGATCGCCTCCCCGCCGCTGGCGTCGTTGTTGGAGAGCACCACGACGGTGTAGCCGCTCTCGGGGTAGATGTCGAGCTGAGACATACTGCCCCAGAAGTTCCCGCCATGGCCCACCACCCGGGTTCCGGACCACTCGTTCACTTCGAAGCCGTACCCGCGGGATCCACCGTCATCCGTGGGGACTTTCGGGGCCAGCACGAGGGCTGTCATGCGCTCGGTCAGGAGCCGGTGGTCGAGGAGTGCCTGGCCGAAACGCACGAGATCACCGACCGTGGAGATCCCGCCACCGCCTGGAGCCCCGGGGCGCTTTGCACCCGCCGGAACCTCGACCCAGCGCTCGATGACCGGACGGCGCCCCGGTCCGAAGCCCGCGGTGTATCGCGATTGCGGCGTCGCGTAGCGGGGTGCTCCAGGCTCGCAGTAGCAGGTGCTCGTCATGCCGGCGGGTTCGAAGATGTGGCGCTGCACGTAGGTCTCGAACGGCATTCCTGAAGCTTGTTCGACGATGGAGCCGAGGAGGATGTAGTTGGAATTGCTGTAGTCGAACCGCGCTCCGGGTTCGGACCAGAGCGAATCCTGGGCAAAGGTGCGCCAGAAGTCGCGGAGTGTTCGGATGGAATCTTCGAACTGACGGTATTTGCCGTTGCGATAGTAGTCGGGCAGCCCGCTGGTGTGCGTGAGCAGGTGGTGAATGGTGACGCGCCGCCCCACCTCCACGTTCGGATAGTCGGGCAGGGCTTCGGCCACCGACTCCTGGAATGAGAGCCGGCCTTGCTCGACCAGCTGGGCCACCGCCACCGCCGTGAAGAGCTTGCTGAGCGAGGCGAGCTCGAACCGGGTCTCGAGGGTGTTGGGCATCGCCGGGTCGCGGTCCGCCAAGCCGTAGGCCTGGGCGAATATTGGGCGGCCCTGCCGCGCGACCAGGACCGCGCCGGACAATACGTCGTGTTCCGCGAGCCGCGCGGCGTACTGGTCCAGTGCCGCGGCGAGCGCGTCATCGGCCAGTCGGGGAGTGCGGGACCCCGGCGGTGGCGGAACAAACGGGATCAGCCATACGCCGGAGATCCCGTAGGGCGGCACCGAGTCGACCTCGACAAACACTTTACCGAAGGCGTCCGTCAGCGCCTCGTGGACCGTCGCTTCAAGCGCATGGGGCCCCGACGAGTCGACGCTGACCAGCCGCATTGCTCCATAGTTCATGAGCCAGAGCCGCTGTCCTCGCGCAATCAACTCCGCGGAACGCTCCGCGAGCTCCGCTTTGGAGTATGCCTCTTCCGCGAACGCGCGACCGCTATCGAGGTTCCCCAGGTTGTACACTCGCAGCCATGCGGCCAGCGCGCGCCCGGCGGGAGTCGCAGGCGTGTCGACCGCAACCCGTGCTGTCCCCGATGGGGTTGGCTGTGCGCAGGACAGGGCGGCCAACCCGAGTGAGCACACGCATGCGATCCGCGGCGCCATCCGGGTCACCTGATGCCTGCTCTTGTCGGGCGACGCACACTCCGGGCTGACGGGCCAAGCTTCTCCAGCACCTCGACGGTAAAGGGACGCACGGCCAGTCCGGCTTCCACCTGGGCCAGCACATCGAGGATGTCACAGCCTGTCGCGGAAAATCGTGCCGCCTGTACTGAGGCCAGCTGCGTCCAGACCCGTTGCAGTTCGGGTTTCAGGCGTTTGGCCGCAAGGGTGAGGCCAATGAGCCGGCGGCGCCCGTCGCCCCGGTCGCGCTCATACGTCACCAGGCCGGCCCGGTGCATTTCGTCGGTGATGCCGATCACGCCGGGATGGGTGAGCCGGATCCGCTGGGCGATTTCAGTGAGGGGCAATGCCCCCTCCCGGTCCAACAGCAGGTAGGTGGACGTCCAGCGCGGGCGAAATTCCAACCCCCGGGCCCGGTAGACCTCCTCGGCGGTGCTCAGCAGGGTATCCATCATTCGTCGAAGCCGGTGGTCGAGCGCCAGGGCTCCAAGTTCCTCGATGAAGTCCACGGCCCTTATCTCCGTAAGTAGTTACGTAATTAGTAACGTATATCCTGACCCTCTGCCTGTCAATTCACCAGG
>DATEOL010000122.1:0-6365 GCA_035274025.1 Gemmatimonadales bacterium
TGCGATCGACCCGCGCGACCGATCGCACTGTCGACCGCAGCCCAGCTGTCGGCGGGTTGCTGCTGCCCGGTTGCGGGCGATGGCATTCCAAGGACGCCAGTCAGCAGCGTGATTGAAGCGGGGATCAAGCGATGCATATGCACCTCCTCCGCTGCTTACACCTCAGCTGGCCGTCGAGAACGTGGCGGTCCTGGGCCGGTGGAGGCTGGAGCGGGCCAGGGCCGCGCTGATCACGACCAGGATGCCGCCGAGCGTGAGTGCGGCTCCGGGGAAGTAGAACGGCGCCGAAGGGCCGGTGAAGAAGGCGAACACATTGGTCATGATCGGCGGCCCGACGATCGCGGTCACGCTGAACAGGGAAACGAGCGCGCCCTGGAGCTCCCCCTGGGCGTTGGGAGGCACCTGGGTCGAGATGATCCCCTGGAGTGCCGGCCCCGCGATGCCGCCCAGGCAATACACGAACGTGAAGGCGAACATCATCCACGACCGGGTCGCCGCCGCAAAGAGGAAGTAGCCCACGGCATACACACCAAGTCCGGTATAGACGCATCGCTCCATGCCCAGTCGGGGAATGGCGATGCGGACCAGGCCGGCCTGCACGATGCCAGTCGCGAACCCGACCACTGCGAGCGACACGCCGATCATCCGCTCGTTCCAGCCGAATTTCTCGATCGTGTAGTAGGGCCAGCCTACCTGGATTGCCATGGCCGCGATCTGGACCAGCACCAGCGACACGACCAGCCCGGCAATGACCGGATACTGGCGCAGACGCGCCAGTGAGCCGACCGGGTTGGCGCGCTTCCATTCAAAGGGTCGCCGGTGCTCCGGGGCCAGGGATTCGGGCAGGATGAGCAACCCGTACAGCCAATTCACGAGCGTGAGGATGGCCGCGGCCTCGAATGGCGCCCTCGGACCGAGCGATCCCAGCAGACCCCCAACCAGGGGACCGAGGATGAAGCCCACCGCGAAGACTGCCCCGATCAGGCCGAAGGCCTGCGCTCGCTTTTCGGGCGGTGTGATATCGGCGATGTAGGCGGAACATGTGGTGAGGCTGCCACCGAAAACCCCCGCTATGGCCCGGCCGACGAAGAGCCAGCCAATGCTTGGCGCGAGAGACAGGAACAGGTAGTCGACCCCGAATCCGAACAACGATGCGAGCAGCACTGGTCGCCTGCCAAAGCGGTCGCTCAATCCACCCATGAGGGGGGAGCAGAGGAACAGCATGAGGGAGTACGCGAAGACCATCCAGCCGCCCCAGCGCGCAGCCTCGGCCATGCCCCCGCCGGTCATCTCACGAATCAGCCGAGGCATCACGGGGATGATGATGCCGATGCCCATGACGTCGATCAGGGCCGTGACGACGATGAACCCCAGGGCAGCTTTGCGCTGGTAGGCCATACCATCCTTGAGTCGAAGGGAGCCGTCTGACCGTCTGACGGCCTCGAAATTAGTCGCCTTCAACAAGACACGAAGGCCGGCACCTCTTTCGAGATGCCGGCCTTCGTCCGTCGGTCAGACGGTCAGACGGTCAGCGCCCGTCCTTGTCGGCGTCGCCGGGGAGGGCGCGCTCGATCCGATGCCAGGCATCGCGGGTCGCGTCCTTGGCCTTGTCCCAGGTCAGGCGGCTGGCATCCTTGGTCTTCTCCCAGTCGCGCCGGAGCTCGGGCTCGACATCGTCCCATTTCCGACCGTGGTACCGGGGATAGGTCTCCCAGCCGTAGCGATAGGCCGGCTGCCAGACATCGTAGGTCTGGCCGCCGATATACGGGCGGGTGTTGTAATTGCTTCGCCAGTAGGCGTCTTCCGCCGCCGGATCGATGAGGTCGGCGATGGCGTGACCCGCGAGTCCGCCCGCGACGCCACCGACCACCCCGCCGATCACTGTTCCGGCCGGGCCGGCCACGGACCCCGCAGCGGCACCGGCAGCGGCGCCACCCAGCGCGCCAAGGCCTGCGCCAACGGGATGCGAATCTGGATCGCCTTCGCGCCGGACGTCGCGCGGATTCTGTTTGTCAGTCATTGTCAAGCTCCTCTGGTCCAGCTGTTGCAAAATGAGTTCAACGCTGAGATCCGGCTCCCTCGAGCCGGAGTTGGAAGATCAGGTGCCGATGCGAGCGAGGTAATCGCACGAATTGGTCGGCGTTGCGGGTGTGCAAGCGTAGCAAAAGCGGACTACTTCGACGCGTCCTGATCCCGAATTATTTCTACCTTGAATGGGAGGTCGATGTTCCCCACGACCTGATCCTGCGTTTCGTCGATGAAGAGCTTCACGGTGCTGGTCTCACGGCCGTCCAGGAGCCGCTGGTACCGGATCGGACCGTCAGCGCCTCCGGTTCTCAGCGTAGCACGTACCCGCTCCTTGCTGATGCGCTCGAAGGTGACCACGTCCTCACGCTGATCGTATCCGTAGATGTGGACCGTCCGCGCCACGGCGAGGTAGAAGGCGTCTCCGAACTCGCCGAGCTGGTCGCGGCGGGCCTTGAGGCCGGTGACGAGTCGCTCCCGCTCCTTCGCGAGGTACTCGGGGGGAAGCACGTCCACCGCGGCGGTGATGACCGAATCGGTGAGCTCGGCCCGGATGTCCTGGACCACATCGGAAAAGTCACTCCGTTCAAGATGGCTGAGCCGCCGGTAGTCATTCTCGAGCACCAGGCGTTTCGCCGGGGGGAGCCGGTCGGAAAACCCGACGTAGCGCGGCATGAATCCCCGGGCCACCACGGCAATCAGCCCGTTGATGCGGCTGAATGCCCAGTCGCGGTCCTTGGGAATCACCCGCCAGACCGTGGAATCTCCAGCGGATCGCATCCCCCAGCGCCACTGGCCGCTATG
Organism: Gemmatimonadales bacterium; assembly: GCA_035274025.1. Taxonomy (GTDB): domain Bacteria; phylum Gemmatimonadota; class Gemmatimonadetes; order Gemmatimonadales; family GWC2-71-9; genus SZUA-320. Next base: position 2,830 of record DATEOL010000122.1, read on the forward strand.
GCGGTCCCAGTCGCCCACCAGTCCGTCGAGCATTCGCGCTCGCGCGAAGGCACGTTCGTCGACGACGCTTTTCGGATCGGTCCGGAGAATCAGGGCGAGTGAGTCGCTGTCGATAATCCTGGTGTATCCGCCGAAACCGGCTTTGCTTCCCGACCGCTCGTCAGGCTTGACGCTCAGCATTCCCACTCGCCCCGCGAATGCGGCACGGAACTCTCCCAGGCGCTCGTCGTTCGGCATGACGACCGGAACTGGGCGCGGCTCGACGATACCGAGCGCCGACGCGAGCTCGGCGGTCACGACACCGCCGAAGGGAAACATCGCCGCCATCTGGTCGTCGACGACGCCGCGGGACAGCCTGGTGGGAATCCACTGCGGAATGGGCGGGTCACCGTGCTTCACGATGGGGCGGAAATCGTACTCGAATCCGTTCTTCGCGGTGAAGCGGAGTCCACCGGTCTGCTGACCGCCGAACGTTTCCTTGGGAACGAGGCCCCCACCCACGCGGCCCAGGTCGAGCACGCGGAGCGTGACGGGCACGCTCCAGAGGTGGCGGTTCAGGTCGCCCGCGAAGAGCCGCTTGATCTTCCCCGCGGGATAGGTCCGTCCTGGCGTGGCTGTGATCGTGTCCAGGCCCTCGAGCAGGGCGCGCATCGGGACCGCCACGGGCGCGGGCTGGACCGTGTCGATCGCGGTCGCCGTCGGCGTCGAGGCGGTGACGGGCTTTTCATCGGTCCACCACGGTGTCCCCGGCGCGGCCGTGTCCGACACGACTTCCTCGATGGTACGGGGCTCCTTCGCCGGCCCCAGCAGCGATGCGGAGTAGACGATCTCGAACGCGTTCGCGCCCTCGCTCATGCACTTGGTGACTTCCTCCCCGGTTCCAGCGCAGCTGACGTACTTGGGATCGCCGCCGACGACGAACAGGTCGACCCCGTCATCCTTCCGGAACACCAGCATCATGTAGCCCGGCTGCTCGCCGCCCCAGACCAGCCCGGGTTCCATCTGGATCGAGGAGACCTTGCTGCCCGCGCCGCTCACCAGAACGAAGCGGGGGTCGAACTCGGCGGCCCCGGTGAGCACCTGGAGCGAATGGTCATGGCCCCCCGCGTAGATCAGCGGCGGCTTGCCCGCGTCGATGAAGGTCCGGCGCAGGCCGGCGAGCAGCTCGTCGTAGGCTGGTGAATTGAGGTCCTGCACCATCGCCCCCGCCTCCTTGAGCACATACGCGATGCCCAGGGTGTGGTATCCGGGGACGATCGCTCCGTGCGGACCGGCGGACTGATAGGGATGGTGCGCGACGAGGATGACTTCCCGGTCCCCCGAGCTCTTGAGCGCGGCGGAGAGACGCTCGAAGAAATGCGCCTTCTGGTCGCGGTCGCGCTCCTGGAGGAACCAGTGAGTATCGAAGAATGCGATCCGGACGTTGCGACGCAGGTCCCGGATCGCGGGGCCGGGATCGCCGGCCGCAGGGAGGAGAGAAACGAATCGCCCGCCCTGTCGCGCCTTCCGCAGCTGCTCACCGAGGTTCAGGATCCGGTCGAAGCCGGCATCCCCGCTGTGGTTTCCCCAATCGTGATTTCCCGTCACGAAGAATCCGACCGTCGCATGTTTGGTGGCCTCGGGGCCACCGATCAGGTCGATCTGGGTCCAGAGGCGCGTCGAATCGGCGGGAAAGCCCGGGTCGTTGTGATTGCGCACGCCCTCGGGATAGACCACATCACCCGGATAGATCACCGAGACGGCCGAGTCGCGCTTGAGCGCCGCGGACCATCGCTCGATGTCCGCGGTCAGCGCGCGGCCCAGGGGCGACTTGTCGGTCAACTCCCCACCGTCTCCGAGCAGGAAGAGCACCGCGTCGACCTTGGCCGCATCGGGAACCGGGATCCTGGGGGACTCCGGTACCTCGAGCGGGTCGATGTTGATCAGGTTGGTGATGCCGAAGAGGGCAAACCCGGCGAGCCCGAGGAACAGCGCCAGGTTGAAGACCGCCGTGATGAGGGGTCGGCGGGGGATTTTCCGGATCCGCAGCGAGGCGAGGGTCGCGGCCAGCAGGCCGAGGGCGCCGAAGATCACCCCACCGGCCCATTTGCCAGCGTCGTCGTTCCAGATCAGGCCGCCGAGCAGAGGACCGACTGCTACACCGAGGGTGAGCCCGCCCAGCCCGCAGGTCGTGACCCAGGGTATCACGCGGGGTCGCTTCCGTCCGAGCAGGAATCCGCCGATCAGTCCAAGGAGGACGGGCAGAAGCTCCCAGCGGAACTTCGCCACGTCCTCCATGGCGAAGATGAACTGCCGGTACCGGGCCTTCGCGACGAAAATCGCGAGGGTGACGACAAATCCCACCAATCCGCCCCCGATGGTCGCCAGGCCCGTGATCCCGATGAGCGCGACCCGCACCAGCAGGCTGTGCTGGGGCGGAGGAGGCTTGGGGGCAGACTCTTCGGCGGTAATAGTGCAAGCTCCGGTCGAACGGTGAACGGGACCCAAACAATTCGTACGCGCCGGGCGAGCATAAGGTCCGGCTCGCTACCCTTGACCGATGGGACGGACTCGGTCGACCTTGGCCCACATGACCCACTTTCTCGTCCGTCCCGTCGTGCCCGCCGATGCTACCCCCTGGGCCGCGATGCGTGCCGATCTCTGGCCCGAAGAGACCCCGGGCAGTCACGCGCATGAGGTCGCCGCCCTGCTACTGGTCGGTCCCAGCGACCGCGGGGCGACGCTGGTCGCCGAGGGCCCGAACGGCGAGCTGGTTGGTTTCGTCGAGCTGAGTGTTCGGAACTACGCCGAGGACTGCGATACCGATCGAGTGGGGTATTGCGAGGGATGGTACGTGAAGCCGGAGCACCGAGGCTCGGGCGTGGGGCGCGCGCTCATGGCCGCGGGCGTGGAGTGGGCTCGGGCGCGAAACTGCACTGAGTTCGCGTCCGACGCGCTACTCGAAAACACCCTGAGTCACGCCGCCCACAAGGCGCTGGGCTTCGTGGAGACGGGTCGCATAGTGTGCTTCAAGCTCAAGGCAGAATTGGGGTCAGACCCCAATTCTGCCCTCACTCCTGTCGAAGCGCGGCCATAGGATCCACCCGTGACGCGCGCAGCGCGGGGACGAGGGCAGCGATCGCTGCGGCACCCATGAGCACCCCAACTGCCACGAGCGCGGAGACCGGGTCGCCCGCCGGCACGTCGAACAGCTGATTCTTGAGCAGCTTCGTCGCCGCGAAGGCGAAAGGCACGCCCACCACGAATCCGATTGCGACGAGCTTGAATGCCTCGAGCAGGACCATCCTGATCACGTCACCACGCTTCGCACCGAGCGCCATCCGCAAACCGATCTCGCCGGTACGGCGTGACGTCGCGAAGGTCATGAGGCCGTAGAGCCCGATGGCCGCGAGGAGCAGCGCCAGCACCCCGAATCCTCCGGCGAGCCGCGCGAGCATGCGCTCCTGGGCGATCGACTCCCGAATGGTCACCGTCAGCGGTTCGGGGCGGATACGGAGCTCGGGATCGACCGCGCGGAACTCGTTCCCCACCGTCTT